>URBS01000048.1 GCA_900546085.1 uncultured Collinsella sp. | reverse complement strand
CATGTAGAGCAAAAAGCCCGCCGCGGCCACCAGGCTGTCGCGACGGCGCGTCATGAGCCAAACCACCAATGCCACGGCACTGGTCACCAGAGCCACACCCATGATAATCGTGGTGTAGATATAGAACGCGAAACTCATGCCCGCCTCCCCTGTCTAGATGCTGTGAGGATGTTGACAGATTCTTTACCGCAAGATTAGACTCACCGATTAAACCTACTGTATCGTTTAGATAAACAAGCTGTGTCTCACCGATGAAAGGAGATGCCATGACACCGATCGCTCCGCTCAAGATGCTCGTCGCGCCCGCCGCCAAGGCCATCACCCGACTCGGTTCTTCCATGACCTACGACGATGTCCCCTGCGCCGTTGAGGCGCGTTCGGACAGCTGCCCCTACCTGGGCCACGTCCCCTACTTTGCACCCAAGCTCGCATCTGATCCCGAGCAGCGTGAGCAGTAATCCAAGATGCATCTAGCACCGCACAACTCGCGGCGCTACTGTTTTGGTGCAAAGCGACCTGTCCCCCTTGCGCCAACGCCGGGATTGTCGATGCTGCGGCCGCGGCGCGATATGAGGCGCGAAACCTCGCCCAGCAACACGCCGATCACCACACCCATGAGAATGGGCAACTTTGACATCTCGGCGGGCGAGCTGTTAAGCGGCACGATTGTCGCAACAATGGAAAGCACGGGCTCTACCACCGGCACCGCAAGCGCTACCGCAAGCACCTTGCCCTCGAAGGGCGCGCGGAACACACGTGGGCGGTCGTCGTATTTACGCAGGCGCCAAAACGCCGGGAACATCGGGATATAGCTCATGAGCAGAAAGACGACGTTCATCGAGAAGAAGACCCAAAAGACGTCGGAACCTTCGCCCAGCGGAATCTGAAGTAGCAGCACCAAGCTGGCAAAACAACCGTTAATGAGTGCCGAGCCGTTGGGCATGCCGGTCTTCTTGGACACCAGCGCAAAGGGACGCGGCATGTTGCCATGGCGCGCGGCATAGCTCGCCACGTTGTTGACGCCAAAGCTCCAACAGATCATGTTGGCAAACAGCGTTACCAAAAAGGTCATGCCCACGATCATTGTCAGCGGGTGGCTGCGCCCCACCATGGCGCCGACCGCGTCCGCAATGCCCGAATCGAGCGAAAGCTGCTCGGTGGGGACCGCGGCCCCAATGCCAACGCCACAGATGATGTAAATGGCCGCAATGGCAACGCCGCCGGCGATAACCGCCTTGGGGATATCACGCGACGGGTTTTTCATCGTACTGGCAAAGGTCGCGACCACTTCGAAGCCCATAAAGTTGAACAAGATGATCGATAGGTACGTCAACGAATTGGTATCGCCCAAATCTGGAATGAAGGTCTTAAGCGACATGTCGTTGGCAAAGCCGTTATTGCAGGCAAACCAGATACCGACGATTCCCACCACGGCGGTAATGAGCACCTTGATGACGGCGCCGCCATCCATGACCCAATCGGCCTCGGCCACCGGCTGCATTGCCATGACCGTGACGCCCCACACAAAGGCAAGCTCGATGGCAATTCGGACCCCAAGCGAAAATTCGATGCCCCATACCGCATTGATGACACTGGGAAACATGCAGGCGATACTTGCTACCCATAGTGGAAAGTTGACCCAATAGCACCAGGAGCAGCGGGCGCCCCAACGGTCGCCCAAGCCCAGGCGAACCCAATCGTACAGGCCGCCCTCGGAATCGAACGCCGTACCGAGCTCGGCCACCACCAGGCCATAGGGAAGCAAAAACGTAATGATGAGGAAGATCCACCAGAAGAACTGCACGTTACCCATGGCAGATGCCGGAGCCGCCGCCTCGATGGTAAACACGACGCAGATAACCGAAAGGATGACCTCGATCAGGGAGAACTTCTTACCTGCCACGGCACGCTCCCCTCACAGCAAAAAGGATGGCACCTGTACCGAAGGCGCAGCCCAAGGTAGGGTTGCAGGCCGCGTCACCGGTACAGGTGCCATCCCAAAGAGAAGAGAGGATGCATTTGTTGGACCAACGCTCGCGGAACAGGCGCGTGTAGATAACGATACGCTGGTACATAAATACTCCGATCAAAACGGCCGCGATTGCGACCGGAATCTTTTGGCAATTGAAGACGCGTCTGACCTGGGATATTCAAGCGAACAATTGGCCTAACCCGCAATAAATCCCAGATCAGACGCGTACTCAATCAAAGAGGCGGGCACTCCGAAGTGGAGGCAACGGAGTGCCCAAAGAAAAACCCAGCCGACCAAGACATCGAATAAACCGACCATCAATGCCCCAAGATGGTCCGATTCACCGACCGTCCGATTGATCGGCTGGGTTCCCGAAGCATCACGGCTCAGGAAGCCAGACGATTAAGCGTCTGCGTGATTGGCTGGGTTTCCGAGGTGCGGCAGATTGCCCTGAAAGAGGAGGGCATAGACCTTAAGGGTCATGCCCGACGATTGAAGGGCAAGGTGCCGTGCCTCGGGAAGACAGACAATTACGCGGACGGCTCCTGCTGGGTGATGCAGTGGATATTGCCGCCACCGAAGACGACCTGCTCGGACTGAACGCCGGCGCACTTGTAGACGCCCTCGCCCCAGACCTCGTCGTAGATCTTCTGGAGCGTGTCAACGGCCAGCTGGTCGTTCTCATCGCCGTACTGCGGGACGATAACGCCGTGGTTGGTGACCAGGTAGTTCATGTAGGAGGCGATCAGCGGCTCGTCGGGGACGCGCGGCTCGGCGTTCTCGTCGGCGTCGATGGTGTCGCAGGAAGCCTGGTCCATGAACAGCGGGTTCACGGGCATGCAGAGCTTGTAGACCTTCATCTTGCGGCCCTTGGCGTCAACGGCGTTGGAGAGGGTCTCGTAGGCAGCGTGGCACTGCTCGTAGAACGGATACTCGGGATCGTCGGTCCAGATGCAGGCCATGACGCCCGGAGCGATGAACGTGGCGACGTCGTCGATATGACCGTTGGTCTCCTCGGGGTCGATGCCCTCCTTGACCCAGATGACCTTCTCGACGCCCAGGTAATCCTTGAGGTGCTCGTCCATGTAGGCGCGAAGCTCCTCGCTCCAGGGCTCAAACTTCTTGTGGAACTTGGGCCAGATGGACTCGGGATCCTCTTCCTCCTCGAGCACCGCAGAGCAGGTGCGGCCCGGGGAAAGCAGGCACTGGTCGGTCACGACAAGGGTGCCCTCGCCGTCGACGGTGATGGAGCCGCCCTCGAGAATCATGTCATCGGGACGGTAGCGACGGCAGCCGGAGAGCTCAGCCATCTTAAGGGCGATCTGCTCGTCCTTGTCCCACGGGAAATAGAGGCCATCGACGAGACCGCCGTAGGCGTTGAAGTGCCAGTGGTTGGCACGCTTCTCACCCTTGCCGTTGATGACGTAGGTGGCGGCAGTGTCGCGGAACCAAGCGTCGTCGGTGGTCATCTCGATAACGGTGACGTTCTCGTCGTTCTCGAAGACGGCCTTGCAGTTGGCATAGTCGACCTGGTTGGCGCACATGGTAACCGGGGTGAACTCGGCGATGGCGCGGGCGATGGCGGCATACTGCTTCTGAGCCGGCTTGGCGCCGTGGGCCCAGGTGTCGGTGCGGTGGGGCCAACCCATCCACACGCGATCCTGCGGGGCGAACTCAGCGGGCATAAAGAAGCCGTCGGCCTTGGGGGTGGACTCGGACTCGGTGATCGTACGCATAAGATTTCCTCCAAATCGAACGATCGCTTGCTGCGGGCGGGTTACCCGCAGCCTAAAACCAAGAGATGGTAGGCGCCCGTTCCCCGGCAAAGGTCGGGGCGCCCGGCGCCGGTTTTCACGGAGTCGCACCGGCAAGCGACGACGTAACCAAGTGCGCGGAGACAAAACGCACGAAGGATACGGAAGAGAGATTGGGGTGGGCGGTGGTTACCGGAGCTATCGCTCACGCCCACCCCGGGGAATGGTTAGCAAACCTGTCGCTTGGGCACGTCTCCGAAGAGGCTAGAGTGCCCGGAGTCGGGAGCGACAAGCCCGACGAAGCGCACGTTGGTACGCGAGGAGGGTTGGAGCCCCAGAACCGGGTGCTCTAGTTCTCCTCGGCCTCGGCAGCCTCCTCAGCGAGACGCTGAGCTGCCAGCTCGGGAGTGAGGCCCTTGTACTCGGTCTCGCGGCCCTTAGCGCTGACGACGCGGACAACCTCGCCGATGAGCAGAAGCACGATGAAGATAACGATCATCGGGAGCTTGTCGCCAATTTCAGCGGCAGAGAGCGGCACCAGCGTTGCAACGATGGCCAGAATCAGCTCGATGCAAGGGATGGCCAGCATGACCTTCATCATGGCACCCTTAAACGGGAACGTGAAGATGCGCTCGCGGTCGGGGTCGTTCTTGCGAAGGCTGAGGAACGCCGGGAACATCGGGATGTAGGTCAGCAGCAGGAAGACGACGGAGGTGCCGAAGAGCATCCAGAAGACGCCGTTGGAGATGGCGTCGATGGGAACCAGCTGCAGGCACAGCACCAGGGAGGCAACGACGGCGTTGACCAGGTTGGCGCCGTTGGGCATGTCGTCATCCGAAATCATCGAGGCGAAGACCTTGGGCATGTTGCCGTGCTCGGCAGCGTAGCGGGCGACGGAGTTGACGCCGAAGGACCAGGCGGCCATGTTGGCGAACAGGGTGATCAGGAAGGCGATGCAGATGACCTTGAAGATCATGGAGTCGCCCACCATGGTCTGGACTGCGACAATCATGCCATAGTCGGGGTCGATGGAATCGGCCGGCACAGCAGCGCCGATGCCAAAGCCAGCGAACAGGTAGATCACGGCGATGGACAGGCCACCGACGATGATAGCCTTGGGGATATCGCGAGCGGGATCGGCCATGTCGTCGGTCATGGTGCAGATGACCTCGAAGCCCATGAAGTTAAAGATGATGATCGACAGGTAGCCGAGAGCGTTGGTGTTGGTGAGCTCGGGCAGGAAGGTGGCAGCGGACATGTCGTTCGCAAAACCGTTCTCCATGGCATACCAAATGCCCAAAGCGCCAACGATAACGGCGACGGCGACCTTGATGATGGCGCCACCGTTAAGGACCCACTCGGAGTCGGCCGCCTTGGAGCGGCCCATGAGGTAGACGATCCACACAAAGGCAAGATCGATACCCATCTTGGCGATCAAGTTGAACTCGACGCCAAAGACCATGCCCAAAATGTCGGGGAACATGGTAGCCAGCGAGGCGATCCACAGCGGGTAGTTGACCCAGTAGTAGTACGAGATGCGGGCGCCCCATTTGTCGCCTAGGCCATCGCGTACCCAGTCGTAAATGCCGCCCTCGCCGTCATAGGTGGTACCGAGCTCGGCGACAACCATGCCGTAGGGAAGCAGGAAGGTCAGGATCAGGAAGATCCACCAGAAGAACTGCTGGTTGCCAATGGCAGCAGCAGGAGCGGCGGCCTCGCAAACGAAGACGACGCAGATGATGGTCGAAATGACCGTCAAGAAGGAAAGCTTTTTCTTTCCGTCGCTCATGATGAGCTCCTTCGCTCAGTCTTGGACAGATCCGAGGCCCTAAGGTATTAAGGCAATTGCTTGGGCCTCGGTGAGCGGGCGACAGGAGACGAGCATCCGCCGCCCGCAAACGTGCTTTTAGAAGCCTTGAGGCTTAGAGCTGCTCGAGAGCCTCGAGAGCGGCGTGGAGCTCAGCCTTGGCGGAGTACTCGACACCCTCGTCGTTGAGCGGGGTGCGCTTGCCCAGGGCGGCAAGGAGAGCACGGATGGAGTGCTTGCGGTTCTCGGCCTCGACCCAGCACAGGGAGCGCTCGGGATCGTCCATGACCTCGTCGACGACCTCCTCGTTGCGGGTGGCCGGCAGGCAGTGCATGAACTTGGAGTTGGGGCCGGCGAAGTTCATCATGTCCATGGTGACCTGATACTTGGGATAGAACACGTCCATGTAGTTCTCGCCCGAGACCTCCTCGTCGTACAGGCCATACCACACGTCGGTGTAGATGAAGTCGGCGCCCTTGATGCACTCGATGTCGTCGGAGATGACGACCGAGCCGCCGGAGACCTTGCAGTTCTCCTCGGCGATGGCCATCATCTGCTTGCCGAACTCGGCGCGCTCCTCGACGGTGCCAACGTGCAGGCCGCCGTCGGGGATCTGGTGGCCCTTAGGTCCAAACTGGACAAACTTCATGCCGACCTTGGAAGCGATGAACATGAGGGAGACGCAGACCTGGGTGGCGTCGCCGATGAAGGCCAGGGTGCAGTCCTCGATCTTCTTGCCCTCGGGGAGGTTCTCGAGCATGGTCATGAGGTCGCCCATCTCCTGCGTGGGATGGTTGAACTCGGACATGCCGTTGATGACGGGCACAGCGGAGCCCTCGGCGAGGCCGACGACGTCCTTGTGACGGTCAACGCGAGCCATCATGATGTCGAGCAGCGAGCCCATAACGCGAGCGGTGTCGCCCAGGGACTCGTGACCGCCGAGCTGGATGGTGCCAGGGCCATAGAACTGAGCATGGCCGCCGAGGTCGGTCATAGCGGTCTCGAAGGAAAGACGAGTGCGGGTGGAGACCTGCTGGAAGATCATGCCAAGGCTCTTGTTGCGGAGCAGGTGCGGATAATAACCGTCAACCTTGATGGCCTTCTTCATTGCCAGGCCAAGATCCTCGATAGCCAGGATCTGCTCTTTGGTGAAGTCGTTGGTGTCGATGAAATCCTTAGGCAGTGCCATGTCGATTTCCTTTCCGCCGGTCTTGCCGACTATTACTATGAGGCGCTCGAACATCACGCCTCGTGTTGACAAGACCATCATTCACCCGTATGCAATTTTTACCTAGTTTATTCGGGATTAAAGACCGTTCACGGAGTTACACCCCCTCTAAACCAATATAAACCCGCAGGTCAAGAGTTTACAGGGGGTTTACCATCTAGAACCGCGAACGGTATACGGCTATGCTGTATCTCGGCGCCTAATCCGCAATGAAACGAAGGGTTGAGACGTCTATATCCCACAAGGTATACAGAGCTCGGCCATAGAATAAATGAGATGGGACGGTGACAGATGAACACCCTGATGTTCTTCTATACCCTAGCGATACTCGTGATCTGTATTGTGACGGCGGTGCTTTCGCTTGCCGCCTATGCCTCGTCCCGTCGACGCTTCTTTATCTATGGCAGCGGCGTATTTATTTGCTATGCCATCGAGATGACCGAGATTTTCTTTTTTGAATACACGCTGCAAAACCAGAGTTTTCCAGCCAGCGACTATTACTCAATTACCATGCCTGTGTTGCGGACCTTTGTGGCGACCGCTTCGCAGGCTTTTATTTGGCTCATTGCCATGGATTTGCTCGACAAGCATTCAAAAAAGCAGTTTGTCATTCCCGTCGCAACGTTCTTGCTGAGCGAGCTGCTGATTATCGTCGCTGTCCCCTACGGCCCCATTCATCAATGGCTCTACTACACGATGCGTCAGGTATTCCTTGTTTTCGTGGGGCTATATATCTTTTGGACGGCACGCAAGAGCACACAAGTCGAGCTGAAGGCACGTGTCAACAACCAACAAAAGCACCTGATTATCGGCGCTATTCTGGTCGGTTGCATCGTTGCCGAGGATTTCTACAACATTCTGATTGTCCCCATGAGTCTGGCGCCCTCTTGGCTGCAACTATATCTGTCCGAGCGCAACTTTAGCGAAAACGTCTTTGCCTGCTACTTTGCGATTCTGCTGATCATCTACTCCTACCACGTGCTTTCAATCCGCATGCAGGAGGCGCCCGAGGAAAAGAACGTCAGCGATCTTGATCGACACATCGAAGAGCAGATGCCCTTCTATCGCAACGCCTACAAGCTCTCCAACCGTGAGACCGAAGTCATGCGTCTGGTTGTGTTGGGCAAATCGAACCAAGAGATCGCTGACGAGCTCTTCCTTGCCGTGGGTACCGTCAAGACCCACATCCACAACATCCTGGTCAAAACCGAGCAGCAAAACCGTACGACCCTAATCCTCCACTTTTGGAAACGATAACCTACCAAAAAGGGACAGGTTTATTTTGGCAGGTTTTATCTGGGCAAATGCCAAAACCGCCGCGAGGGAGCTACTTTCCCTCGCGGCGGGTTTCTAGCAGTAAAACCAAGTGAGTAGGCTTTTGGCGGGATGCCGAGCACGCCCCAAAACGCCACAGCCCTGACCTGCGGTTTTGTTGAGCGTTTGTCGCAATGTGCTCGGCAGATCCAAAAAAGTCTACTCACTTGCATCTGAGGCGTACCGGAAAGGCAAAAAACCGCCGCGGAAGGGGGCTGACTCCCTCCGCGGCGGTTGTTTGCGTTGGTTTTGCGACGGTTTTGCCTGCTTGCTACTCGCTGTAGCGGGTGGCGATGGCGGCTCGCACCATGCCGGTGCTCATGAGGTAGGTTACCAGGAAGTAGCCGCCATAGGCTGCCAGGAAAATCGCGCAGGTGAGGCCCACCGTGCCGCCGATGCTCATGTTGCCAAACGTGCTCACCAGCTCGATGATCACCTTGAGCGCCACAAAGGAGTGCGCCAGACCCACTGCCAGCGGGAACAGGAAGAACACCGCTTGCTGCGCCATCACCGAATGGCGAATCTGGCGGTCGTCACAGCCGATCTGCGCCAGCACGCGATAGCTGCGGCTTCCGTCGGCCACATTGGAGAGCTGCTGGATCGACAGAATTGCCGCACATGCAACGACCAGTACAAAGCCAATATAGATGGCTAGATAGCTAATCATGCCGTTCATCTGCGCCGCCTGCGTATAGATCTCGGAGCGTGTCATGAAGAGTCCCCACGACCCCGGCTCCTTGCCGTCAACGAGCAGATTGTCGAGCATGGTGTATTTAATGCTCTCGTCTGCCTTGGTCACATCCATCCCCTGCTTGTAGTTAACGAGCAGATTACTGGAATACGGCTGCAGGTTAAGCTGGGACAGCAGCTCGTCGGCTACGACCACGGTACCGGGATTGCTGCCGAGTGCCGAGTTGGCGATGGCAGCCATGTCCTCGTCCGACTTATCGGTTGCGGGCTTGAGCGTATGTCCGCCCAAGGTGAGGGTATGGCCCCCAGCCATGTACTTGGTGTACAGGTCGCCCAACTCGCCGCCCATATCGCACGTAAGCAAGTACTGGTCGCGGCCAATGCTCACCGGCTCCTCGCCCATCATCTG
This sequence comes from uncultured Collinsella sp., assembly GCA_900546085.1. Lineage (GTDB taxonomy): Bacteria > Actinomycetota > Coriobacteriia > Coriobacteriales > Coriobacteriaceae > Collinsella. The sequence continues at coordinate 4,843 of URBS01000048.1, read as the reverse complement.
GCGCAGTTTGTTGTACTGGCTCGCCGGCGTCACAAACAGGCCCATATCATCGGCATTGCTACCCTCGAGCGCCTTGGGGAGCTTTTCGCCCATGGCCTTGCACATCTCGCCCGCCGTCACCGAAGGATCCGAGCCGCCAAGCGTATAGCTCAGATACGAATCAATCTGCACATGCTCGCCGGCAACGTCGGCGATATTGACCTTCTTTCCGGCCTCGTTGCCATTATCTGCCGACTTGCCCTTGATACTTTCCGCAACGTTATCGGGATCGATACGGTCACCGTGCCATGCAGAGTACAAATCGACCGTTGCGTCTGCCAGCACCATGCGATCGGCCTCGGAAGGATTGACATACTCCTTGTAGTAGTCGAGCCTATCGGGCATGTAATAGATATACGTCTGCGTCATATCCGCCGGCGTATAGCGCTCGAGGTTTTCGTTCATCACGTTGGCGATCGACATACCGCAGGTCACCGAGGTAATGGCCAGAAACAGGATCATCGCGATAACGCCCATCGAAAAGCACACCGTGTTGACCTTGGCCGCAAGCTGGCGCACGGTAAACATGTTGAGGCCGCGCCAATACACGCTGCGCAGGCTCTGCAGCAGCTTGATAAGCATGCCCGAAAGGCCCCAGAACAGGGCAAAGGTACCCACCGTAACCATAGCCGTGGTGATACCAAACTGGTTCATGGCCTCCTGCAGCTTACCCTCCGTCGCGGTGAGCGGGAACCCATCGCGCAACAGGCGGTAATAGGCCACGCCCACCAGCACCACGCCCACGACAAAGATGGCAATCGCAATCCAGGGGTTGCGCGTCTTGATGCTCTCGTTGCGCCGCTCGGCGCCCATAAGCTCGATGAGCTTGGTACGGCGCACGGCGCGAAGGTTCAGCAGTAGCGTAAGCACAAACATCACGAGCATGCAGGCAAGGGTCAGGTTGAACGCATGCACTGAGAAAAAGAAGTGGAAATTAGCGATCTGTGTCTTAAAGAGCGAGGCCGTAAAGAATGTCATGAGCTGGGAGAGCCCCACGCCCAGCACAATGCCGGCGACAAAGGCGCCGACCGAAACGATCACGGTCTCGAGCGCCATGATCGTGGCGACGCGCCCGCGGCGCATGCCGAGCACCTGGTACAGGCCGAACTCCTTTTTGCGGCGCTTCATGATGAAGTTGTTGGCATACACCATCAAAAAGGCCATGACGCCGGCCAAAAAGTACGTCAGGTAGCCGAGCATGCTGCCCATGAGCTCGGACAGTCCCTCCTCCTTGATGCCGGCAATGTCGACCTGCATCGAGACGGTATTGAAGGCATAGAAGACCGTGACACCCAGGGTGAGCGTCAGCAAGTAGACAAGGTAATCGCGGCCGGCGCGGCGGACGTTGCCCCAAGCGAGTTTACAGAGCATCGGAGCCCTCACCGCCCATCATGGCAACGACCTCCATAATGCGGTCGAAGAACTCTCGGCGGTCGGTGTCGCCGCGGCGCAGCTCGGTGAAGATCTTGCCGTCGCGAATAAACAGCACACGGCTCGTGTAGCTGGCGGCAAAACTGTCGTGCGTAACCATGAGCACGGTGGCGCGCAGGCGGCGGTTAAGGGCCTCCAGGCTCTCGAGCAGCAGGCGAGCGCTCTTGGAATCGAGGGCGCCGGTGGGCTCGTCGGCCATGATCATGGTGGGGTCGGTGACGAGCGCGCGAGCCGCGGCAACGCGCTGCTGCTGGCCGCCCGACATTTGGTAGGGATACTTGTCGAGCACCTGACTGATAGACAGGCGCGCGGCCACATCCTGCACGCGGGTCGAGATCTCTGCCGAGTTTGTGCGGGCGATGGTGAGCGGCAGGGCGATGTTCTCGCGTGCCGTGAGCGTATCGAGTAGGTTGGAGTCCTGGAAGATAAAGCCCAGCTCCTCGCGGCGGAACTGCGAGAGCTTGGCCTGCTTCATGCGCGTCACATCCTGGCCGTTGATGCGAATGGTGCCACTCGTGGCGCTATCAATGGTCGACACGCAGTTGAGCAACGTCGACTTGCCCGAGCCCGAGGCGCCCATGATGCCGACGAATTCGCCGCGGTTGACGGTAAAGCTGACATCGTTGAGCGCGCGGGTCACGTTGCCCAGTGCTCCATATACCTTTTCGAGATGCGCGACCTCCAGTACCGGGGTCGCCATGTGCGTGGTTTGCATACCGAGTCCTTTCTTGCAATTAGTCTACGGCATCTATAGTCGCAAGAAGCCGAGTCGGCTACCATCGATATGGCTTACGCTTGCCTTACCGTTGCGTAAGGTAAGCGTAGTCTGCCATGTGTTGATGTTGAGGGAGGGCTCCTGTTGAAGACTGTTCATGTTGCCGCTGGGATCATTCGCAAGGATGGATCTGACGAGCTGCTTGCCGTGCAGCGCGGCTATGGCGACATGCAGGGACTTTGGGAGTTCCCAGGCGGCAAGCTCATGCGCGGCGAGACGCCCGAAGATGCCGTGCGCCGCGAGCTCATGGAAGAGCTGCAGGTAAAAGTCACCAACCTGCGTGATTTCTATACCGTTGAATATGACTACCCCGATTTTCATCTCTCAATGGAGTGCTACTACTGCTCACTCGCCGATGAGTCCGGTGAGCCCCAGAAGCATGACCGTCAGCTTGATATCCGCTGGATTCCACGCACCTCGCTTGCCACGGTGGAATGGATGCCCGCCGACAAGGGGCTCATTGATGCTCTGATTGAGTTAAAGGAAGATCGGCTTGAGGCAAGCTCCGCCGATGACGCCGCGCCCAACACAACCGACAAACCCGCCACCAAACCCAAGCGCGCACCTAAACGCCGCAGCAAAAAGCGTCCCAAGCCCGGTCTGCTCGACGGCATCGATACCTCGGACCTTTCCGCCGACGAGCGCGAACTGGTGCGCCGTCGCGCTGCCATCAAAAAGTCCATGAAGGGCAACAAGCGTGCAAACACCAAACCCGAGCTGCTCGTTCGCCAGCGCCTGCGCGCAGCGGGCCTTACGGGTTATCGCTTGGAATGGAAGGTACCCGGCAAGCCCGACATCGCCTTTCCCGGGCGCAAGATCGCCATCTTCGTCAACGGCTGCTTTTGGCACCGCTGCCCCAAGTGCAATCCGAGCCAGCCCAAGCGCAACGTTGAGTTTTGGGAGGCAAAGTTCCGTCGCAACGTCGAGCGCGACCGAGCCGCCATCGACGCGCTTACCCGAATGGGCTGGACGCCCATCACCGTCTGGGAATGTGAGCTCAAGAAAGACCGCATCGATACCACCATGGAAAAGGTCATCGAGCAGGTGCGCGCCGCAGAGCCGCAACGCTAACAGCGAGCATTCACACGCTCCGCACGTCCGCGCCACATCCACGTCACAAACCTTAGAAAGCCCTTAAGCTCAAAACCTTTCAAGAGTGTCACTCGATAGCTCTGACCTGCGGTTTCATCGTAACGCCAAACCTCATTAAGCCTTTCTTTAGCGCTTCTTTGCGACGGCCGCGGCATAATACTGCCAACGCACGGGACCTAGCAGCAAACCCCGCGCGCAATCTTTTGGTGGACATCGAGGAGGCCGCATAAGCATGCATTCTTCCAATGACGCAGCACAGCAGCCATCCCTAACACATGCAAACCTTTTCTCCTTCCCCCCGACACAGAGAGACGGCCTCCTCGACTCCCCCACCACAAAAACCAAGCGCTCAGCCGATCAGAGCCTCAACTTACGAGCATCCTTCGAAAAGCTCCAAGCGTCCCTAGACAAGGCGTTCCCCGAACAGGCAAGAGCAATCTAAGCCCATCGCGCTTTATACTGATGCCATGCGAAACATGGATCACATAGAATTGCACCGCGGAGGACGCGAGGAAGCGTTTCCCGAGACCGCCGAAGACTGGCCCTATATTGCCGAACGCGCAGAATTCGCTCGCTATCCGGGCAATTCCGTCCCCTGGCACTGGCATTCCGAAGTTGAGCTTTTCTACATGGAGCAGGGAGCGATTGACTATCGAACGCACGCGGCTCATGAGCACGTACGCTTTGAGGAAGGGTCCGCCGGCTTTATCAACGGCGGCGTTTTGCACAGCACGCTGCAATCACCCAATTCGGCGCCAGCCATTCAAATGCTGCATATCTTTCAGCCGTCGATGCTCGGCGATCCCGCGGGACGTCTCCAAAAGCGCTACATCAACCCATTGCTTCAATGTCGAGGCGTCGATGTGCTCAAATGGTCGCCCACCAATCCCGACGATATGCCCTTTATCGATTTGCTGAAGAGCTCCTTTAGCCACGACCTTCAACGGCCGCAGAACGAGATGGCGCTTCGAAATAGTTTGTCAGAGCTCTGGATTCAGATTAACGCCAAGACCGAACCGCTCTTTTCTTCCGACGGCGCCTCTTGGATGACCCGCCGCGACGTACAGTTCAAGGCAATCCTGGACTTTATCCGCGCAAACTATGCAGCCGCTATAGATGTGCCCCAGATGGCATCTGCAGCCGGCGTAAGCGAAAGAGAGTGTTACCGCATTATCGAAACTTGTGCAGGAACGACCCCGGCGGCATATCTACGCGCATACCGCATAAACCGTGCTTGCGAACTTTTGGCACACACCACGCGAACGGTACAGACAGTCGCGCGCCAATGCGGATTTATAACAGCAAGCCATCTTGGCCAGGTATTTAAAGAACAAATGGGGTGCACTCCTTCGAGCTATCGAGTAGCGAGGCAGAATCTCGATAGCACCAGGCAGAAATCCCGCTAACCCTTCTTCTGTCACTGCATCAAACTTGCAGGCAAACAACAGAGAGGAGCAATCATATGAAGCACTTTGACCATATCGTATTTGAAGATCGGAAGAGCAC
>URBS01000047.1 GCA_900546085.1 uncultured Collinsella sp. | reverse complement strand
ACCAGCCAATAGGAACACTCTTACGGCACCTGGGGACGTTCCTTATGTGCCGGCACTTTGGGACACTCCTTGTCAAGGTTTTGTTCCATCGTGCGGGTTGCTATTTAACGTGCGACAATGCCGTGTGGAAATCGAAATGTCTCCTGGGGGCTATCTATGCTGTACGAGTTTTGTGCCGAGAACTTTGAGCGTGTGCCGGCGGCTATCGATGCCGGTGCTAAGCGCATCGAGTTGTGCGACAACCTTGCCGTCGGTGGTACCACGCCCTCGGCCGGCGTTATCAGCACTACGGTCAGCTATGCTCACGAGCATGACGCGCGAGTGATGTGCATGATTCGCCCGCGTGGCGGTGACTTTCACTACAACCAAGACGAGCTGCGCATGATGGAGATGGACTTGGGTCTTGCCGTGAGCGCCGGCGTTGACGGCCTGGTCTTTGGCTGCTGCAAGCCCTGTGCCGGCGGCTGGGCGCTCGACGAGCTCACCCTCGGCGCCCTCGTGATGGCTACGGGCTGCGCGACCGAGGAGTGCAAGCGCGGGGCCATCGATATCACCTTCCACATGGCCTTTGACCAGCTCTCGCCCGAGGCTCAGCTGGACGCCATTGACACACTCGCCGACTGCGGCATCACGCGCATCCTGACGCATGGTGGTGCTGCCGGAACGCCGATCGAGGACAACCTGGAGCACCTGTCGCGTCTTGTCGAGTATGCGGGCGACCGCCTGACCATCCTTCCCGGCGGCGGCATTTCCACGGCCAATCGCGATACCGTGGCGGCGGCACTGGGCGTCTCCGAACTCCATGGCACCAAGATCGTGCCGCTGGAGGTATAACCCGTGGCGCTGGTATTTGACGTTCAGCAGGCGAACGGTAAGCCCGACGACAACCGTCGTCCCGGCACCGCGTGCCCCTTTTGCGATACCGAGGAACTCGCCAATATCATCCGGCGCGACGGTGGCTGCATCTGGCTCGAGAATAAGTTTAAGACCTTGCGGGCCACTCGCCAGACCGTATTGATTGAGTCGTCCGACCACGACGCCGACCTGGTGACCTATGCGCCGGACGAGCTGCATCATGTTATGCGGTTTGCCCTGGATTGCTGGCAGCGGATGATTGACTCCCGACAGTATCGCAGCGTTCTCATGTACAAGAACAAGGGTCCGCTCTCGGGCGGTAGTCTCGTTCATCCGCACATGCAGATTGTGGGTTTGGAGCAGGAAGACGGCTACACTTCGCTGACTTCTGCCAATTTCGAAGGCATCAATGTCTGGCAACAGGGGAGAATCTCGGTCAATATCTCAACCGAACCGATCATGGGGTTCTTTGAGATCAACGTTTCAGCCCCGCAGGGAATCGCCGCCAGCGATGACGCACGAGACCAAGCCGAGGCGGATCTCTTTGCCGATGCGATCCAGGTAGCTCTGCGCTATATCCTAAACGAGCACCACGGTGGTCGCGCAGAGTCGTACAACTTGTTCTTCTATCACCTGGGCGGTCGGACCATTGCCAAGGCGCTGCCGCGTTGGGTGGTTTCGCCCTACTTTGTCGGCTATCGTTTGGCCCAAGTCAATGCCGAGACGACGCTCGATATCGATGCTGAGCGTCTGCGTGCGCATCTGGAAACGCTCGTATAGCAAGACTAACACCCGCGTAATGCGCACAGCCTAGCGCGCCATGGCGTCGCGGCCGGCTTCGACCCGCTTGCGCTGTTTGGTGCGCTCCTCGCAGGTTAGGCACTCAAAGAGATGCCCGATAATCGAGGCCAGCACCTGCTGAAACAGCGTGCCGCACATGACGGGGAACACGACCTCGCCCGGAAAGTACTGCGTGGCGATGACGGCACCCGAAGAGATGTTGCGCATGCCGCAGGTAAAGCACATGGTAGTCGTCTCGCTATATGGCAGATGCAGCGCACGTGCGACCAGAAAACCGACGACAAAGCCGCTGATGGCGAAGACCAAAATAAAGAGGGCGACTTCCAGGCGCACCGCGTTTATGTGTAGCACGTACTCGCTCATGGCGGTGGAGTTGGACGCGATAACGCCCATCATCATGAACTTGCAGGCGGGCGAGAGCACGGGAGAGAGTTTCTCGTGGCCCCAGCCGCGCGTGAGTTCATTGATGGCAATACCGAGCACAGCGGGGATGGCGATCATAAAGGCCATGTTCTGCATCATGCTCGGCACGTCGATCGAGACGGTGGCGCCCAGCAGGAGCTTGAGCGTAAGCGGAATCGTCACAGGTGAGATGACCGAGGACGTCAGGATGATGGTGAGCGCGAGCGGGCCGTTGCCGCCGAACATGCTGATCCACATAAAGGCGGTGACTGCCACGGGTACGCTGTACTCGAGCACGATGCCGCAGACAAGGTTTGGGTTGGAACCAAAGAACAGTGAGCCCATGGCATACGCCGCGATGGGGATGAGCACGGCCGAGACGAGCAGCGCCAAGACTAGGTGCAACGGACGGCGGAACACCTCGGTTACCTGGTGAAAGGTGTTGCTGAGCGCACCCTGAAACGTCATAAAGGCAAACAAGGTGGGAACGATGGGCTTGAGTACGCCAATCTGTTGGGGAAAGAGCACGCCGAGTGCCACGCAAATCGGAACGATGACCTGCATGTGCCCCGCGAGAAACTTGCCCAGTCCAACCCATTGCTTCATATGCGCTTGTGACTCCCTTTGCCCGTGAACCCGTTTTGAATGGATATGCTAGACGCTCGCATGCGTCCGTGCGTCAGAAACGCTCGAATATTTCGAGGCTATTACCGGCATCGTTTACCGAAACCGCGGCGTGCTGCGGCGATTTGCGTCTGCTCTGCACGGTATAATAAATCCGTTCAACAGATCTGCCTGCCGAAGCGGGCATACACAGAGGACTCATCGCTATGAACCGTGAGAGGTATCGCGGCGACCTGCCCCTATCGGGGGTGGGCGCCTATGTCATCGCTTAAGACGACGCATCGCTGGGCGGTCGCTCAGCAAAACCCCGAGCTCGAAAAGGAGCTTTCGGCTGGCCTGGGCATTCCCGGGCTGGTGGCGCGTATTATGGTCGCGCACGGCATTACATCCATCGAAGAAGGTCAGCTGTTTTTGACGCCTTCGCTCGATCGCGACTGGGCCGACCCACTCATTATCCCGGGCATGTCGGTCGTTGCCGACCGCGTCGAGCGTGCTATTTGCAACCACGAGCACATTGCGGTCTTTGGCGATTTTGACGTTGACGGTATTACGTCGACCTGCCTGTTGACCGAGGCACTGCGCACGTTTGGCGCCGATGTCACGCCGTTTATTCCGCATCGCTTTGACGAGGGCTACGGTCTTTCGCGCGCGGCGCTCGACCGCGTTAACGAGCTCGCTCGCCCTCAGCTGATCGTGACCGTCGATAACGGTATTGCCGCCAAGGAAGAAGTCTCCTATCTGGAGAGCCTGGGGATCGATTTGGTGGTCACGGACCATCACGAGCCCTCCGACCAGGTGCCGCAGGGCGTGCCCCTGACCGACCCCAAGCTCGAGGACGAGGGCCCCTCGCGCGAGCTTGCCGGTGCCGGCGTGGCACTCAAGCTGGTGCAGGTCCTGGGCGAGCGTTTGGGCAAGCCGTCGTATTGGCGTTCGCTGATCGAGGTCGCGGCGCTGGGCACCGTGTCCGACATGATGCCGCTCACGCCCGAGAATCGCGCACTGGTCGCCGAGGGCATCCAGCAGATGCGCGTGACGGCCCGTCCCGGCTATATCGCGCTTGCCGCACTTGCCAAGGCCGACCTTTCTACCATTACGGCCGACGGCCTGTCGTTTTCGCTCATCCCTCGTCTGAATGCTGCCGGCCGCATGGCTGATCCCAAGCTGGCGCTCGACCTGCTGCTTGCCCGTGATCCTATCGAAGCAAGTGCACTGGCAGCCGAGCTCGAGGAAATCAATCGCCAACGCCGTGAGATCGAGGCGGAGCTCACGCGCGATGCCATGGCGAAGGTCGAGGAGACTTATGACGGCGGGCGCGCAATCGTCGTGGGCGGCGAGGGCTGGCACGAGGGCGTCAAAGGCATCGTGGCGAGCCGCTTGACCAATCGCTATCACGTGCCGGCGCTGCTGTTCTCGATCGAGGACGGTATCGCGCGCGGCTCTGGTCGCTCGGTGGGCAAAGTTAACCTGTTTGACGCCGTCGAGCGTTGTTCCGACCTGCTGATTCGTCGCGGCGGACATGCCGGTGCGGTGGGTGTGACCATCGAGGCATCCAAGCTCGATGAGTTCCGCCGCCGCCTTTCCGCCGTGCTATCGGAGCTTTCCGCCGAGGACTTTGAAGACACCGACGAGGTCGCCGCCACCGTCGACCTTTCCGAGCTGAATATCGAGACCATCGAGCAGATCTCCCGTCTTGAGCCGTTTGGCCAGGGCAACAAGGTGCCGCTGCTGGCTGCCGAGGGCGTGACGATGTGCGACCGCGCCGTGGTGGGCAAAACCGGCGAGCACATGCGCTTTGTGGCGACCGATGGCGCCGCGAGTGTGCCGGCCATTATGTTCCGCGTGCCGCAAATCGATAAGCTCATCAACTGCGATAGCGCTGTCGACTTGGTGTTCGAGGCCGTTGCCGAGCATTGGCAGGGGCGTGTGAAGTCCAAGCTCATGATCAAGGATGTTCTGGTTCGCGATACCACGCTGCCCAGCGTCGATGATCCGGCATGCGAGCTTCGTCGTGGCGTGCAGCCGGCGGATTCCGGCCTGCGCCTGGAGTCGCGTAAGCGCGAGACGCTCGCCCAGCTTTCCTATACCGAGCTCACGCGCTCGCTTATCCATAGCTTTATCGGATCGAACCAGCCGCACCGCGCGCAGGTTGAGGCGCTCGATGCCTTGGCCGACCACCAGAGCGTCTTGGCCGTTATGGGAACGGGCCGCGGCAAGTCTCTCATCTTCCATGTACATGCTGCGCGCGAGGCTGTCCTTCGCGGACGTGCGAGCATCTTTGTCTATCCGCTGCGCGCGCTTGTTGCCGACCAGGCCTATCACCTCTCGTCGACGATGGCAGCGCTTGGCATTGGCGTTGGCGTGCTGACCGGCGAGACCGTGGAGGCCGCACGCGATGATGTGTTCGCCGGCCTAGCTTCGGGCCGCACCGGTATCGTGCTCACGACGCCCGAGTTCCTATCTATCCACCGTGACCGCTTCGCGCGTTCGGGCCGCATCGGCTTTGTCGTTATCGATGAGGCGCACCACGCCGGCCTTGCCAAGGGCGGCGACCGCAGCGCCTATCTCGACATGCCCGATATCCTCAAAGCCCTGGGCGACCCGGTTGTTATGGCTGCGACGGCCACCGCGACGGCTCCGGTCGTGGCCGAGCTTGCCCGCATGCTGCCGATTACTCGCACGGTGGTCGACGAGACGGTGCGCGAGAACCTGCAGCTCGAGGACGACCGCGACCTTGCGAGCCGCGAGAACCGTTTGGTGTCGATCGTGGCGACGGGGGAGAAGACCGTCATTTACGTCAATTCGCGCGACCAGTCCGTGGCGCTCGCCAAGACGTTGCGCAAGCGTGTGCCCGATTGCGCAACCCATATCGCGTTCTATAACGCGGGGCTTGCGCGCTCCGATCGCCGCCGCGTGGAGGAAGCATTCCGAGACGGAAGCCTCAGCTGCATCGTCTCGACCTCTGCCTTTGGCGAGGGTGTCAATCTGCCCGATATCCGCCATGTCGTGCTGTACCACATGCCGTTTGGCGCCATTGAGTTCAACCAGATGAGCGGGCGTGCCGGTCGTGACGGACAGCCCGCCGTGATCCACCTGCTCTATTCGTCGCGCGACGCCCGCATCAACGAGCGCCTGCTCGACTGCTACGCACCCGAGCGCGACGAACTCGTCACACTCTATCGTGCGTTGCAGACCATGTGGCGCTCCAACCGCGGTAAGACCGGGGATGATTCATTCTGCGCAAGCGATATCGACATCGCGCAGATGTGCCTTGCCATCGATGCTCGCACGCCGGTCGACGAGCGCTCGGTGGAAAGTGGCCTGGGAATCTTCGAAGAGCTTGGTTTCTGTCGCGTTTCGGGGTTTGACGACACCCGTCGCATCGCGATGGCCGAAAACCCCGGCCGTGTGCAATTGAGCAGGTCAATTCGCTATTTGGAGGGCTTGCGCTCGCGCATGGAGTTCTCGGCTTTCCGGAGTTGGGCGCTCGATTCGTGCGCTTCTGATATGCTAGCCAAAGTTAACCGCCCGATCGTACCGCGGGCCTAGGGGAAGGGGACCTCGATGGATGCCGCAGCCCGTACCGCCCATGATTCCACCCTCCAGCCGTTCTCGGAGATGGAGCACTATAAGCATGCCGATGAGCTGCCGCCCGAGATTATGGCGGACAGCTACGACAAACTGGAGCGCCTGTGCCTCAAATATATGAATGAGGACGACTTTTCTAAGGTGGAGCAGGCCTATTGCTTTGCTGCCGAGAAGCACTGCAACCAAAAGCGCCGCTCGGGTGAGATGTACATCAACCATCCCGTCGAGGTGGCCATCATTTTGGCCGATCTCAAGATGGACTGCGATGTAGTGTGCGCCGCGCTGCTGCACGATACCGTCGAGGATACCGAGACCTCGCTTGCCGATGTTTCCGGCCTGTTTGGCGATACGGTGGCCGAGCTCGTCGATGGCGTGACCAAGCTCACCAACATCGAAGTCGACAGTATGGACGAGAAACAGGCGCTCACGCTGCGAAAGATGTTCCTCGCCATGTCCAAGGACATCCGCGTCATCATCGTTAAGCTTGCCGACCGTCTGCACAACATGCGCACCCTTGCAGCCCTGCGTGAGGACCGTCGCCTGTTTAAGGCTCGCGAGACCATGGACGTGTATGCGCCCCTGGCCGACCGTCTGGGCATGAGCTCCATTAAATGGGAGCTCGAGGACCTGTCCTTCTTCTACCTGGAGCCCGATGCCTACCAGCGCATCGCACGCATGGTGGCGGAGTCGCGCGAGGTCCGTGAGCGCTATCTGGCCGAGACCATCAAGACGCTCACCGACGAGCTCAACCGCATTGGCCTGGAAGACTTCCAGATCAACGGCCGTTCCAAGCACTATTGGTCCATCTACCAAAAGATGAAGCGCAAGGGCAAGGAATTCTCCGAGATCTACGACCTGGTGGCACTGCGCGTCATCACGCATTCGGTGCGCGATTGCTACTCCACGCTCGGCGCGGTGCACACGCTGTGGCACCCCATGCCCGGCCGCTTTAAAGACTATATCGCCATGCCCAAGGTCAATAACTACCAGTCGCTCCACACGACGGTCATCGGCCCCACGGCTCGCCCGCTCGAGATTCAGATTCGAACCTATGAGATGCATGAGCAGGCCGAGTACGGCATTGCCGCCCACTGGCTATATAAGAAGTCGGGCGGATCGTCTGCTTCCAAGACCAATGACGCTCAACGTTTGGACGACCAGATCAACTGGCTCAAGCATTCGCTCGATTGGGCGGCTTCCGACGAGATCACCGATGCCAAGGAATACCTGCATTCGCTGAAGGTCGACCTCTTCGATCAGGAGATCTTTGTCTTTACGCCCAAGGGCGAGGTCATGGCGCTTCGTGCCGGCTCCACGCCGCTCGACTTTGCCTACGCCGTTCACACCGAGGTGGGAAACCATTGCGTCGGCGCCAAAATCAACGGTGCGGTGGCTCCGCTCACGCACGAGATTAAGACGGGTGACCGTGTCGAGATTCTGACTAACAAGAGTTCCAAGCCGTCGCGTGATAGGCTCAAGATCGTTAAGACACCTTCCGCCAAGTCAAAGATCCGCCGCTATTTTGCCGCTGCGACCAAGGACGACGACGCTGCTGCTGGTCGCGATATGCTGGCTAAGGACCTGCGTAAGCGTGGCTATGGCATTTCTACGCCGCGTTCGACGCGTGCGCTCAACGCCGTGGCGGAGCAGTTTAACTTCAAGCAGCTCGAGGACCTGTTTGCCGCCGTCGGCGCCGGCAAGGTTGCCCCGCGCGCTGTGGGCAATAAGGTCGAGCAAATCTTGGACCCCAAGCCCGAGGAACAGCTCACCAAGGCCGAGGCTATCGCCGAGGTCGTGAAGCAGCCTGCTCGCGGCTCCAACCGCAAGCCGCAAAAGCGCGGCAAGAGCGCCAGTAACGGCATTATCGTCAAGGGCGAGAGCAACAGCGGCCTACTGGTCCGTCTGGCTCATTGCTGCAACCCCGTGACGGGCGACGACATCGTCGGCTTCATCACGCGCGGTCGTGGCGTTTCGGTGCATCGCGCCAACTGTCCCAACGTCAAGGGTCTTATGGAGCATCCCGAGCGCATGATCGAAGTGGAGTGGGACGGCGCTGCCGACACCCTCTTCCAGGTCGAGATCGTGGTCGAGTGCCTGGACCGCATGGGCCTGCTCAAGGATGTCACCATTGCCATTGGCGATGCGGGCGGCAATATCCTTTCTGCCGCCACGTCGACCAACCGCGAGGGTATTGCAACCCTGCGCTTTATGGTCGAGATCTCGGACGCGAGTGGTCTGGATCCGCTGCTGGCCTCCATCAGCAGCGTTGACTCGGTCTACGACGCGCGCCGCCTGATGCCCGGTGAGGGTGGAGCCCAGCTTAAGCGCCGCGTTTAGTCGCGACGAACGTGTCACATTATCGATATTCGCTACACTCGAGGCATCGTTTGATGCCTCGAGTTCTATAGAGAGGAGAGGGACATGAGTGCTGTGTCCTTGGATTTAACTCCCAAGGGATCGGTCGAGATCGAGACGCTCGTAAACGGTCCCATTCAGACCAATAGCTATGCTGTTATTTCGGACAATGAGTGCGTGATTATCGATCCCGCATGGGAAGGCGAACGCCTGGTGGAGCATATTCGAGCCGAGCATCCCGGCGTACGCGTGTTTGGCGCCGTATGCACTCATGGCCATGCCGATCATGTTGGTGGTGTTGCAGGCGTGCGAACCACCGTTGGCGAGGGCTGCCAGTATGAGCTGTGTGCTAAGGATGTGGCGGTGCCGCATGCGAACATCGAGGAACAGCGAGCTATGTGGGGCATTGAGACGCCTGACCCCGGGGAGCCGACGCACCTGCTCGCCGAGGGAGATGCTATCAAGGTGGGCGATATCTACCTGCAGGTGATCGAGACGCCAGGGCATACGCCGGGCGGGATCGTCTTGTTTGCTGCCACCGAGCAGGGGAACATTGCCTTTGTGGGCGACACCCTGTTTCCGGGTGGGCACGGCCGCACCGATCTTTCTGGAGGAGACGAGGCGGCGATTCTGCGCTCGCTCTCCAAGCTCGCCCGGCTTCTCCCGCCCGATACCGTTTGCCTAACCGGTCATGGCGATTCGACCACCATGGCACGCGAGCTCATGCAGAGCCCTTTCATGCAGATTTAGCTTAATAGTCGGCTTTTGAAGCACGAGAAGCGTCCAAACGTCAAGCTATTTTTCCCCAACGGGTCGATTTCGTAGGGCAAACGGTCAAAAAAGTCTGTTTGGACGATATTCGTGAACAAACGAACGTTTATGCTCGGGTGCGCCGTGGTAAAATCTCAGGCGTTATCGGAGCAACCTTACAGGAGGTTTCTTTTATGCTCGTCAACGCAGCAGACATGCTCAAGAAGGCCGAGGCCGGCAAGTACGGTCTTGGTGCCTTCAACACCAACAACCTCGAGTGGACCCTGGCTATTCTCCAGGCCGCCGAGGAGGCCAAGTCTCCGCTGATCCTTCAGTGCACCGCTGGTGCCGCTAAGTGGATGGGCGGTTTCAAGGTCTGCGCCGACATGGTCAAGGCTGCCGTCGAGGCCACGGGCGTTACCGTTCCCGTCGCCCTTCACCTCGATCACGGTTCTTACGAGGACTGCTTCAAGTGCATCGAGGCCGGCTTCACGTCCATCATGTATGACGGCTCTCACGAGGAGACCTTCCAGCTTAACCTCGACCGCACCAAGGAGCTCGTTGAGCTTGCCCACTCCAAGGGCATGTCCATCGAGGCCGAGGTCGGCGGCATCGGCGGCACCGAGGACGGCGTGACCTCCAGCGGCGAGCTCGCTGATCCTGCTGAGTGCAAGCAGATCGCTGATCTGGGTGTCGACTTCCTCGCCTGCGGCATCGGCAACATCCACGGCGTGTACCCCGCCGACTGGGCTGGTCTTTCCTTCGAGCGTCTGGGCGAGATTAAGGCCCAGACCGGTGACCTGCCCCTCGTTCTGCACGGTGGCACCGGCATCCCCGAGGATCAGATCAAGAAGGCCATCTCCCTGGGCATCTCCAAGATCAACGTCAACACCGACCTGCAGCTCGTCTTCGCCAAGGGCGTCCGCGAGTACATCGAGGCTGGCAAGGATCAGCAGGGCAAGGGCTTTGACCCCCGCAAGCTCCTCAAGCCTGGTCGTGACAATATCGTTGCCCGCACCAAGGAGCTCATGGAGGAGTTTGGCTCCGTCAACAAGGCGTAAGTAGCGGTTTAACTTCCCGCCGGAGGCCCCGTTTCCCCTACGCTGTTTCCCTCGCGCTCACCTGGCTTCGCCAGAAGTCGCGCGACGGAATCAGCTCCGGGGAAACGGGGCCTCCTTCGTTAACTCGCTACAGGGTTACTGGGCTGAATTAAGATGGCTACTGGCTTTGCCAGAAGTCGCGCCAAGGAAGCAGTTCCGGGGGACGGGGCTTCCTTCGTTTAACGCCGCAGGGTTACGAGGCTGAATTATTTATTTGACTACCGTTCAGCGGTGTTGATGGCTCCCTTGTTGGGGCTTTCTTTTTATCTCGCTACAATGGGTTTCAAGCGTTCTAGTGACTTGGAGTTTTGGTATGGCTGTTATTAATGCACTGCCTTCGGATGGGAAGGTTATTGACGAGGGTCCTGTTGGTTGCTCTGTTGATGTTTGCTGTGATGACTTTCGTCATCTCGATGTTGGACTGCCGCCCGAGATTCTTCGTCTTAAGGATGCCGGGTATTTGACGCAGGCTGTTGCTGCCTGCGATCGCCTTTTGGAGCAGAACCCCGAGCCTTCGCTGGCTGCTTGTGTTCGTGCCGAGCGGTATCGCATGCTCGAGACGCCGCTTCATTTTTCGGTGTCTCGCGATCAGGCTATTGCGATGATTCGCGAGGAGTGGCCAGAGTTTACCGAAGAGCAGTTTGATGACCTGATTAATCGTAAGCGTATTGACTGGCGCTTTATCGATGGTGAGCTGTTCGTTCTCGACAACTTCCTCGATTCGCTTCGCGTATATCCCAAAGAGGTTCCCGGCATGCGGCCCGATTCTGCGGACGGAATAGCACTGCGCAACGAGATGCTCAAGGAGATGGAGTCGCAAAACGGATTGGCTCGCGTCATTACGCTTAAAGCGTCCGTGTCTGTCCCCGGCGCTCTGGAAGGGGAGGCCGTTTGCGCTTGGCTTCCCGTCGCGGCTGCCTGCCGTCAGCAGTCTCGGGTCGAGATTCTCGACATGACGCCGGAGGGTGCTGTTGCTCCCGCGAATGCTTCGGCGCGTACCGTCTCGTGGTCTTCCTCGAGCGAGCACTTATTTTCGGTGACCTATCGTTATCACATCGATGCTGCTTATTGTGATGTCTACGGTGGCACACTTCCGGTTCACCCGCTTATGGATGCGCCTCTGCCCGAGGATATTTCCGAGGACCGTCCGCACATTGCATTCACGCCGTATCTGCAGCAGCTGACGGCCCGTGTCATTGACGGGCTCGAGGATCCGCTCGATCGCGCCCGTGCTATCTATGATTACCTGACGCAGTATATCGACTATCGCTATCAGCCGCCGTACTTGCTTTTGGGATCTATTGCCGATGACTGCGCGCATTCGCTCCGCGGCGATTGCGGCGTTATGGCGCTCACGTTTATCACCATGTGCCGTATCGCGGGCGTGCCTGCCCGTTGGCAGAGCGGCCTGTATGTTGCGCCCGATTCGGTGGGGTCGCACGACTGGGCAGAGTTCTATACGCCGCAGACCGGTTGGCTCAACGCCGACGTGTCATTTGGATCTTCTGCTCGCAGGATGGGGGAGGAGTGGCGCCGCCGTCACTACTTTGGCAATCTCGACCCGTGGCGTATGGTGGCCAACAATCGATTCCAGGCAGAGTTTGAGCCCTCTTTCGACGGCATGCGCGAGGACCCTTACGATAACCAGATGGGTGAGGCTTCGGTTGACGGTCGCGGATGCCGTCGGCGCGAGATGCTCCGCACGGTCGAACTCATCGAAATGCTCGAAGTTCCATTTTCGGACTAATCGGTAGAAAGCTGTGATAAACTAACTCACGCATCGTGTGCCCGAGTGGCGGAATTGGCAGACGCAGTGGACTCAAAATCCACCGTTGGCAACAACGTGCGAGTTCGAGTCTCGCCTCGGGCACCATTCATGCAAGCGAGCGTTCAAGGGGGTTGCGGCCCCCTTTTTCGTGCCGAACTCGCGTGAGCGCGCGAAGCGTTAAGCAAACAGGCTTGTGGCCTGTTTGTAGCGGAGCGTGGCGAGGGCGCCACGCGCCCGAAGCCCGGGGCTTCGCGAAGCGAAGGCCCTTCGAGTCTCGCCTCGGGCACCATACATACAAGCGAGTGTTCAAGGGGGTCAAGGCCCCTTTTTCGTGTACGTAATGTGATAACGCGCTGTACGTGTTATTATTCGCAAGGCGTTGTTCCCGCAATGCCCTGAAGAGGAACCTGAGGGTTCCCACCTTTTGGCGCCAATGAGCAGCTGACTGGTCATACAACTTAGATTCCCTTCCTCAAATCGAGGAAGTCTATGTGTACGACCTGGTTGCTGAGAAGCGCCGGGTTATTTTTTTATGAATGGAGGTAGGGAAAATAGCTAAGTCTGATGACACCCGCATCAACGACGAGATCACTGCATCTTCGTGTCGTTTGATTGGCGTCGATGGCTCTCAGCTCGGCCTGTTCGCCATCCGCGATGCCCAGCGCGTCGCCGACGATCAGGGTCTCGACCTGGTCGAGATCGCTCCCAACGCGGAGCCGCCGGTCTGCAAGGTCATGGACTACGGTAAGTTCAAGTACCAGCAGGCCATGAAGGCCAAGGCTGCTCGTAAGAACCAGTCCAAGGTCGAGGTCAAGGAAATGAAGTTCCGACCCAAGATCGACGTTGGCGACTACGAGACCAAGAAGGGCCACGTTTTGCGTTTCCTCAAGAAGGGCGCACGCGTTAAGATCACCATCATGTTCCGCGGCCGTGAGATGGCTCACCCGGAGCAGGGCCTTAACGTTCTCGAGCGTCTCGCCGAGGATCTCAAGTCTTACGCTACGGTCGAGTCCAAGCCTAAGATGGAAGGCCGTAACATGCTTATGCTGCTCGCCCCGATTAAGGGCGCCTTCGATGAGGATAAAGCGGCAAGCGATAGCAAGTAACTAGTGTTCTGTAACCGATTAAGGAGTATTTCATGCCTAAGATGAAGTCCCACAGCGGCACCAAGAAGCGTTTCCGCAAGACTGGTACCGGCAAGCTTATGCGCGCCAAGGCTTTCAAGAGCCACATCCTGAGCAAGAAGTCCACCAAGCGTAAGCGTGGCTTCCGTCAGGAGACCGAGATCGCCGCTGCCGACCGCAAGGTCATCAAGTCGCGTCTCGCCTAAGTTCGCGTTCCCGTTTTTCGTTTTACCGTCTAGGAGTTGATAGAACATGGCACGTATTAAGCGCGCTGTTGCCGCCAAGAAGAAGCGCCGTACCGTTATGCACCGTGCGAAGGGTTACTACGGTGCCGCTTCGCGTACTTACAAGCATGCTAAAGAGCAGGTCCAGCACTCCCTGCAGTATCAGTATCGTGATCGCCGCAACAAGAAGCGCGAGATCCGTTCTCTCTGGATCACTCGTATCAACGCTGCTGCTCGCCTGAACGATATTTCTTACTCTCAGTTCATGCACGGCCTGAAGGTTGCCGGCATCGAGCTCGACCGCAAGGTCCTGGCTCAGATGGCTTACGAGGACATCGAGTCCTTCAACGAGCTGGCCACCATCGCCAAGAAGGCTCTCGAGGCCTAATAGATTCTCTTGAATCGCTAGGGGAGTGTCGCGTTGTGCGCGGCGCTCCCTCTTTTTATCTGAAGCGCGGTTTACATTGCTAAAAGCGCGGGTAGATAGACACTTACAGGTGACCGATTTCTATATATTCCTGAACCAAAGGGTCATCATCTGATACGTGCGGAAGATCCGCACCAGTCTTTCTATTAGCTATAGAAAGCGATATGTTGTGTAGGACTTGTGAAGAGTGGAATTGACGTCCCACAGGGCTTCGCGGTCTGAGATCGGAAGAGCACACGTCTGAACTCCAGTCACTA
>URBS01000046.1 GCA_900546085.1 uncultured Collinsella sp. | reverse complement strand
TGCCGCGTAAATCGCCGTCATGGCGCGGTCATGCTCGGCCAGGTACCTGCCGGCCTCGTAACCGCTGTTAGCAGACCAGTCGCCCTCGAGCGGCTCTGCCGGCTCGATGTGTTTACGCTCGAGCGCATCCTGCCAACCGGCGCGACGAAATTGCTCGTCGACCGAGAACGACGGGCCGCCAATATAGCGAATCTGCTCGTGCCCCAGCTCAAACAGATGGTCCATAAGCAACAGCGAGCAGCCGTAATGGTCGGAATCGACTGTGGTCACGCGCGGATGCGCATACATGGTAACGATGACCGTGCCAATGCCCGGCAGTGGATCAAACGTCTCAAAATCGGGCGCCATACGGCTCATGCCGATGATGATGCCGTCCACGGGCAGCGCGGCCATACGACGCGTTGCCTCGGCAAGCGAGAATTCCTCGGTCTTGGACATCTCGACCAGCGTGATGGCGCAATTATGCTCGCGAGCAGCGCTGGCGATGCCGTCGATCATTGAGAGGTTGCCAAACTTGGTGACATCGTTGACGCACAGGCCGACCGAATGGTAACGGCCGTCGCGCAGCGAGCGACCGGCATAACTCGGACGAAAGCCGAGCTCTTGCATCGCGGCCTGCACGCGCTGGCGCGTCTGCTCGTTGACGTTAGGAAGGCCGTTGGCAACGCGCGAAACCGTCTGCTGCGAAACACCGGCAGCGCGGGCAACGTCGGCCATGGAAACCGGACGCGTACCTGTATCGTTGGACGGACGCCTTGCCACAGGATCACCTTCACCCTTGCGAGATCTGAATAGCGTGAATGCCAGCCCGGGCAGAAACACACCCCGCGCCGAGGCCCGCTATCGTCGGACGCATGTTAACGTACTCTACTTTTTCTATCAGCGGTTCTTTTGCTCCATATGTCCATACGGCCACACCGTTCACGGCCGAAAATCTACCGATTACCAGATTCTCAAAAATAGATATGCGTTGTGTTATGAGTACGTTACCATACCCATTAACGTGCGGCGCCGCGACCGTCTGGTTTGTGGTGCTCAAAATTGTTAACGTACTCATTAACGACACGGATCAGTCTCTCCCGCGTCAAGGAAAGGACCCCTATGACCACCCCCGACGAAAAGACACTCGCCACGCTCACCAAGCTGTTTGAGGAGGAGTTTGGCCCCATCGGCGACCGCCAGGTGCTCTATGTGCACGCGCCCGGCCGCTCCGAGATCAGCGGCAACCACACCGACCACGAGGGTGGCCACGTTATCGCCGGCTCGCTCGATGTCGCCGTCGACGGCATTGCCGTGGCGACCGATTCCAACAAGGTCCGCGTCGCCGACGAGGGCTATCCTACGTTTGAGATCACGCTCGACACACTGGATGTTCAGGAGTCCGAGAAAGGCACGTCCGCAAGCCTCGTTCGTGGTATGGCCCACGAGATCGCAGCGCTTGGTGTTGAGCCCAAGGGCTTCGACTTTGCCTTTACCTGCTCCGTCCCCTCGGGTGGCGGCCTTTCTAGCTCCGCCGCTGTCGAGGCCGCGTACGGTCGTGCCATGGAGACGCTCTGGGGCGCGCCCGCCATTGAGCCCGTCGCGCTCGCCCAGATGAGCCAGCACACCGAGAACAACTATTACGGTAAGCCCTGCGGTCTGATGGACCAGGCCGCTGTGTGCCTGGGCGGCCTTGCCTACATGGACTTTGAGGACCAGGCTCAGCCTAAGACTCAGAAGCTCAAGCTCAACTTTGAGGATCACGGCTACGCGCTCGTGCTCGTTAAGGTCGGCGCCGATCACGTGGCTGCCACCGACGACTACGCCGCTGTTCCGTGCGAGATGCAAGACGTCGCCGCCGAGTTTGGCAAGGCACGCCTGTGCGAGGTCAACGTTGCCGACTTTGACGCCAAGCTCCCCGAGCTGCGCGCCAAGCTGGGCGACCGCGCTTGCCTGCGTGCCGTTCACTACTGGTACGAGAACGGCCTGGTCGACAAGCGCTGGGCAGCCCTGAACGCTGGCGACATTGACCAGTTCCTGGTCCTGACGCGCGAGTCCGGCGCCAGCTCTGCCATGTACCTGCAGAATGTTGTTGCCAAGCTGGGTTCCGAGCAGCCTTCCATGTATGCCCTGGCGCTGGCCGAGCACGTGCTCGACGGCCGCGGCGCCGTCCGTATCCACGGTGGCGGCTTTGGTGGCACCATCCAGGCCTTCGTGCCGCTCGATCTGGTCGACACCTTCATTGCCAAGATGAACGGCTGGCTGGGCGAGGGCTCTGCCCGTCACTACGCCATCTCTGACAAGGGGGCTTACGCGGCATGGCTGTAATGACTGACGTGCGAGAGGCCGCGCAGAACCTGATCGAGTACGCCATCCACCGATCGATGATCGGCCAGGACGACCGGATCTGGGCATACAACACCATTTTGGAGTGCATCGGCGCCACGGGTCCCGCACTCGATATGGCCTGGGCGCTCCAGGTTGAGAAACTCTCGCTCTTGCACCCCAATACCCTGCCCGACTTTGATCTTGAAGGCACGCTTGCCGCGCTTTCCGAGGCCGCCGTTGCCAATGGTGCTGTCGAGGAAACGGCGTCGGGCCGCGACCGCATCGCCATGCGCATCATGGGCGCGCTCATGCCGAGGCCTTCGGTTGTAAACGAAGAGTTCAACGGACGTATGGGCGTCAACGAGCCCCGCGCCGCGACCGACTGGTTCTACGGCCTGTGCTGCGACGCCGGCTACGTGCGCCGCGCCGCCATCGCGCGCAACATCAAATGGAGCACCCCCACCAACTGGGGCGATCTTGAGATCACCATCAACCTGTCCAAGCCCGAGAAGGACCCGCGCGATATCGCCGCGGCAGGTGCCGCCAAGAACACGGGCGAGAAGTATCCCGCCTGCCAGCTCTGCATCGAAAACGAGGGCTATCCCGGACGCTCCGCCGCAGCCGACGGCGGCGCTCACCCCGCTCGCCAGAACCTGCGCATTATCCCCATCCAGCTCAACGGCGAGCGCTGGGGTTTCCAGTACAGCCCGTACGCGTACTTTAACGAGCATTGCATTGCCATGAGCTCCGAGCATCATCCGATGCACGTCGACCGCAAGGGCCTGACGTGCCTGCTCGACTTTGTGGACCTGTTCCCGCATTACTTCATCGGCTCCAACGCCGACCTGCCTATCGTGGGCGGCTCGATTCTGTCGCACGACCACTTCCAGGGCGGCGCGCACGAGTTCCCCATGATGCATGCCGCCGAGGTCTCGCAGTTTAGCGTGCCCGGTTTTGACCAGGTCACCGGCACTGTGCTGCAGTGGCCGCTCTCGGTGCTGCGTCTGCGCTCGCATGACCGCGCTCAGCTGCTCGACGCTGCCGAGAAGATTATCCTCGCCTGGCGCGAGTGGACCGACGAGTCTGTGGGCGTTATCGCGCACACGGCCGACGGCGTAGCGCACAACACCGTGACGCCCGTCATCCGCCGCGTCGACTCCCGCGGCAACGCCGGCGGCGAGATTTACGAGGCCTACCTGGCGCTTCGCTGCAATATCACGACCGACGAGCATCCGCTGGGCGTTTTCCACCCGCATGCCGAGTATCACCACATTAAGAAGGAGAACATCGGCCTGATCGAGGTTATGGGCCTGGCTATTTTGCCACCGCGCTTGGTTCCCGAGCTCGGCGCTGTCCGCGAGCACCTGCTGGCGGCCAAGGCCGATGCCAGCTACGACCTTGCCGCAGCGCTCGAGAGCGACGATCTTTGCCGTAGCCACGCCGCATGGGCCGAAGACGTCTTTGCCCGCCGCGCCGACGAGCTTACGGCGGACAACGCCATCGATATCCTGCACGAGGAGGTCGGCGTGGTGTTTGGCCACGTGCTCGACAACGCCGGCGTCTTTAAATGGGACGAGGCCGGCCGCGCCGCCCAGCAGCGCTTTATCGACTCGCTGTAGCATACGAGTTCGAGCCTCATCAGCGGCCACGACACAACCGCCCACACGACAACGGCGCCCGCCGGCAACATCGCCGACGGGCGCCGTTTTTGAGTGTTCGGTGTCGCGACTCCTAGAGTTCAGTCACGACAACGCTGTTGTAGATCTCGTCCCAGCGGTCCATGACCAGGTGGCCGGTCTTGGGATCCATGGCGTTGAGCTTGCCGCAGGTATTGGCGGTCTTGAGCACCGTGACGTCGTCGGCACCAGCAGCAATGGCATGCGCAAAACCGGCGATGGTCGAGTCGCCGGAACCCGTTGCGTTCACAGCCGCAATCGCGGGCGTCTTGGCGCGGAACGCGCGACCCTCATGGAAGCCCACCGAACCGGCAGCGCCCATCGAAACGACAACCCAGGGAATACCGGCAAAGCGGCCATCGGCGGCAAGCGCCTCGCGCAGGGCATCGACATCATCGGTCGTAAAGGACGTGCCCAGCAGGCCGTTAATCTCGGTCAGGTTGGGCTTTACGAGCTCAGGCTTAGCGTCGGACTCCAGCGCGGCCTCCAGCGATGCACCCGAGGTATCGAGCAGCACCTTAGCGCCCGCTTCCTCGGCGATCTTGACGAGCTCGGCATAGTAGCCGGCATCGACGCCACGCGGCAGCGAACCCGAAAGCGTCACAACGTCCGCCTTCGCTGCAAGCTCGGCGAACTTGGCCGTAAAGGCCTCGAGCTCGGCCGGGGCGATCTGCGGGCCGCTCTCCAGCAGCTCGGTCTGATTACCCTCGTGCAGAATATTCAGGCAAATGCGCGTCTCACCGGCGATGGGCACAAAGTCGTTCTTGACGCCATCGGCATCCATAAGCTCGGCCATATAGGCACCCATGTGGCCGCCAAGCAGACCAGTCGCGAGCACGTCGTCTCCCAGTTGCAGCAGCACACGGCTCACGTTGAGGCCCTTGCCGCCAGCGGTCTTTTCGGGCGTGACGCGGTTAACGTCGTCAATGACCAGCTTGTCGAGCTGATAGCGCGTATCAATCGACGGGTTCATGGTAACGGTCAGAATCATATTGAACTCCTGTTCCGGGGCGGCATGACCCACCCCAAACATACGATAGCTCGTTAAAGGATCTCGATCTCAAAGCCGCGGGTGACGGTCTCCCCCGGCTTGGCAACCAGGCAGCCACGCTTGTGCTCCAGAATATCGTCCTCGTCGGAGCAGGTAGACAGGCCGCCCCACGGTTCCACGGCCACAAAGTCGCCCTCGGGCTTGCTCCACACAATCAGGTATGGCATATCGGGGAACGTCAGGCGCACGCCCTTGTCCTCGGTTTTCTTGGTCAGTGTAACCACGCGGCTCTCGAGCACATCAAAGATGGTCTCCGCGAAGTCGAAGAGTTCGTGGGTAAGCGGCAGGTTCTGACCGATCATGGGGTTCTTGCTGCGATGCTCAACATCAATCAAGCCCGTCGAGGGAACGGCGGTACAGAGCTCGGTGGCCTCACGCTGCTCAAAACGGAGCTCGTAATCGTCATAGGACTCGCCCTCGTCGAGCGGGCACTTAAAGCCGGGGTGGCCACCCACAAAAAACGGCATGTCCTCGGTGCCCTCATTGGTCACCTCGTACGACACGGCCACCTTTTCCGAATCGACCTTGTAGCGAGCAACGATCTTAAACGGATACGGGTACTGCTCAAGCAACTCGGCATGGTCGGCAGAGCTTAGGCTCAGCGCAACCATGTTGTCGCTCTGCTCCTCGAGCTTCCACTCCTGCTTGCGGGCAAAGCCGTGGCGGGCAAGCTTTACCTCGCGGCCGCCCATGGTCATTGCGTGACCGTCACGAAGGCCGCCGCAAATCGGAAAGCAAATGGGTGCCTGGCCCGACCAGACCGCCGGATCACCCTGCCACAGGTACTCACGGCCGTTGGCTTTAATCGAAGTGAACGATCCGCCAGCCGTGCTCAGTGCCACACGAATAGAACCGTTATCAAGAACAAACTCCATAGGAGCCTTCCCTTTCGTACGCCAGCCCGCCGAGTCAGTGGGGCTGATAGAAAACCGGCCCGCGCCCCCTCACAGAAACGCGAGCCGTCAATTGAAAAGCTGCAGAATGCCGGGGACCGCCAAAACGAAGCACACAAGCCCAGCAAGCAAACGTGTTATCGGAGCAGCTTACCGAACCAGAACGCTTCGCAACAACAGCGGTAACCCCACAGGTCACTCAGACATCAGCGAGAAGCCAGCTGGCGAGGCAAGGTGCCGTGAAGCGAGACGGCATTGACCTTCTGGTCATGCCGTCGAAGCTGAGCGGCAGATTGCCCGCCAGATGGCTTCGCAGCGTCGACCGGTCCGGCGTTTGTTAAAACGCCGGAACCCCTTAGTCGTGGTATTCGCCGCGGTCCCACTTCTCGAGGAACTCGTCAAAGAAGTGCGGGTCAGCCTGAGCCTCGGCGTCGGCCTTGTTGCGGGCGTCGATCTTGGCAATCAGGGCATCGTGCTCCGGGGTCTTCTCGTAGGGCTCCTCCAGGAAGGCAAGCATAATGTCGGCCATCAGGAACTCGCCGGTGATCTTGCCGCCAAAGCCCACGATGTTGGCGTTGAGCTCGCGACGGGCATACAGGGCAGAGGTCATGTCGCGAACCAGGGCGCAGCGAGCGCCGGGGACCTTGTTGACGGCGTTGGTAATGCCGATGCCGGTGCCGCACAGGGCCACGCCAAAGTCGGCCTTGCCGCTGGCAACAGCCTCGCCCACGGCCTTACCGTAGATGGGATAGTGCGTACGGGTGTGGCTGTAGGTGCCGCAGTCGAGCACCTTGTAGCCAGCCTGCTCCAGGCGGTCGGCCAGATAGATCTTCTCGTCCGTAACGATATGGTCGCAACCGATTGCGATGGTCTTCTTCATCAGAACGTCCTTTCGTCTGAATTCACAAGTTGAGGTAGAAGTTCGAGTTCTCGGTGGCTCTCGTTAGGCCATCTTGTTGAGCATGTCGACACGGATCTGGTGACGGCCGCCGGCGTACTGGGCGCGCAGGAACTCGCGGGCGATCTTCTTGGCGACCTCGGTGCCCACAACGCCCGGGCCCATGGTGACCATGCGCGAGCCGTTGTGCTCGCGGGTCATGTAGGCGGAACGCTCGTCGGAAATGTTGGCGACGACCATGCCCTTAATCTTGACGGCGGCCATATAGGAGCCGACGCCGTACTTATCGAATGCGAAGCCCTGGGAATCCTTGTGCTCCAGCAGGTCCTTGGCAACGGCGGTGGCGGAATCGACAAAGTCCGCGGCAGGGGTCTCGGAATAGTCGACGACCTCGTGACCGTCGGCGATGAGCATCTCCTTGATGGGCTCCTTCATCGACATACCGTCGGCATCGGAAGCGATTACAACCCTCATGACATCCTCCTTGAGAGATACGCAGGTGCGTAGTTTCTGTTTGGAAGTGTTGAATCGCGTTCAGGTCCGGGCATCTGAATGTGCGGTTCTTCACTGTTCATGTTTATTTGAACACATTCGAACAGCGACTGCAACCATTATTTGTTTATCTTTGTTCTTTTTTGAACAAATACCGTTCACGGATGATTGGCGACCGTTTGAGCCCGGCGCAGACGTAGCGACCATGTGTTCAGCAAACAAAAGGGCGGCCGAGAACGTGTCTCGGCCGCCCTTCTTACGGTTGATCTTCCAAAGATCGCTTTGCCGCCTACTCAGACTGCCCGCTCTTCTTGGCATGTTTGGACGGAGCGCTCAGAAAACGGCCCGTCAAATAGTTCGCCGGGCCAGAGATGTCGATCCCCAGTAGCGTGTGTCCCAGCCACAGAAACGCCGCGAGCACCAGCAGCGGGATAACGCACGAGGTCACGATCATCACGATGACGCCTTCGATCAGATCGGTCACCTGCCGCACGATCTCGTCGGTCATCTGCTTGGCACCACTGGTTACCGACGTGACCAGGCTCGAGGCCCCGTCAGTCAACTGCTCGAGTACGTTTTTGGACTCCGTGGCCTCGGCCTTTTTCTTGCTTGCCTTGGAGTTATCGCTATCTGCCGCACTCGCAGCGCCGGCCGACTTTTGCTCGGCCACCTCGATGCTAACGCGATACGTTTCATCGACCTTCTGCGACACCCATACGCTTGCGGGCACCAACGCCATGCCGATCATGGCGACTACCAGCACGCGGGTCGCCACGCGGCGCAGGACGGCGCTCGTGCTCCAGCGCCCGTGAATGCCAAGCGACACCGCAAAGAGCACCAACGCAAACGGGATTAAGACGCCCAAGCCAACCGACCACAAAATAGTCAGCAGATATTTCTCGAGGTAGAGCACGGCAAGCACGATGCCCAAGTTGCCCGAAAGCTGTGCGAGCTGCTCAGCGACCGGCGTACCCGTATCACCCGGCAGCGCGGTAATGCCCGCAGACAGCGCCACGCACGAGGTCGTGAGCGCCAGTACGTTACCTTTCTTTTGATCGATGACCTCGATGGTGGAGTCCCAAGTTTTGGTATCGGCGAAATGCGGACGAGCTACAAAGCCCGACAGCAAGGCCAGCACCACGAGCGCAACGATAAAGCCAATCTGCAGCTTTTTGTTTGCGCACACGACATCGGACAGGCTGGGCTGCAGCTCGGTTACCGTCGTGCGCTCGGTTATCTGGACAGGACGCCCATGAGCCATCTCGTGCGCGCCTCTTTTTTGTATTGACCCGTTATCCGGCATTTGGATACCTCCTCATTCCGGCGTTTAATGTGAAAGGAAGTATACCCACCCAGCGAAAAACCGAACGGCAAGACGAACGGGCACCAAGACTGTCCCCAATGACTATTTCGGGATGAGTTGCGGTGGAATAGGGATTGTTTTGCGCCCGCCGGTCCCTATTCAGTCCCTATTTCACCGCAACTTGGAGGAGCGCAGAAAAAGCCCTGCCGCGGGTAGCGGCAGAGCTTTTGGAAGGGGACTTGGTTGTGAAGGCTCGCTAGGCGAGCTTGGCCTCGAGCTCGGCGATGCGCTTGTAGGCATCGATGGTAAAGCGGGTCTGCTTCTCCAGAATCATGGTGGTCATGAGAGTATCCTGAGCGTGAGCCATGATGAAGGTCATCTCCATCTCGCCACCGCCGGCCTCCTGCGAAAGCAGCTTGGTCTGCGTGTCGTGGGCACCGATGAGCGCATCGCTGGCATCCTTGTGCAGCTGCTCGGCCTTCTCAAAATCACCCTCGCGAGCAGCATCGAGCGCTGCAAGCAGATCGGTCTGGGCGTCACCCGCGTATGCGACGATCTCGAATCCAACCATCGAGATTTCTTCTTTGGTTGCCATATTGCGTTCCTTTCACATATGAACCAACGGAGAGCATCGCGTCCGGGCATACGCGCTGCGCTGTGTATGACAGAAACAATAACATTCAAACAAAAAAGAACAGCGCAAAACGTAATTTCGAGCTATGAACGGTCACTTTTCGCCCGTGAACGGTTTTTAAACCAATCCAAACAATATCGAACACAATTAGCGACAACCCAAACAGGACCGCACCCTAACGCAAATCGCGCACCGTATCGCCCTCTACGAGCATACCGGGGATCAGCATGTGCTCCACGCCAGACGCACCCCCCTCGGCGCCGGCAATCTTGTCGACCGCCCACATGCCGACGCGCTTGTTGTCAAAGCGCACCGTGGTCAGGCGACGGTCGGGCACGATATCGCCCAGGCTGTCATCAACACCCACTACGCTCACATCCTCGGGCACGCGCTTCCCGCGCGACTCGAGCCCACGGATGCAGCCATATGCCATGGCATCGTTGGAAGCATAAATGGCCGTACAGGTCGGATCGTCCGCCAGAGCCTGACCGGCGGCATATCCGCTCTGTGCCGTCCAATCGCCACGGACGAGTCGCGGCGGTTCAATACCATGCGCACGCAATGTCTCGCGCCAGCCTTCCTCGCGCTGCATGCCCGAAAGCGAGCGCTCGGGGCACGAGATAAAGTGCACGGTCTTGTGCCCCTGCCCCAGCAAATACTCGACAACTTGGCGCGAGCAATCGAACTGGTCGTTATCGACCGTTGAACAGAGCGGGTGCTCCAGCATGGTAACGAGCACCGTCTGCATGCCGGGCAGCGGCTCGAAGGTGCCAAAGTCCGCCGGCATGCGATTCATGATCACAACCATGCCATCCACCGGCAGTGCGCTCATGCGCGACGATGCACTCTCGAGGGTATAGGGATGTCCATCTACTTTAGTAAGGGTGATGGCATAGCCGTGCTTGTCGGCGGCGGCGGCAAAGCCCTCCATACGGTCGAGGTTGCCGGTACCGGTAATGCTGAACATGGCGACGCCGACCGTCTTGAACTTGCCGCGGCGCAGCGACCGGCCGGCGAAGTTTGGACGATAGCCGAGCTCGCGCATGGCGGCGCGCACGCGCTCCTTGGTCTCGGGGCGCACGCTGGGCGAATCGTGCACCGTACGCGAGACTGTCTGCTCCGAGACGCCCGCGAGACGCGCCACGTCCTTAACGGAAACCGATTTTTTAACAGCGGCCATAGGTCGATCTTTCTATGTCAACGATGCCATTGGTGGCACCCTACGCAGTCAAATGAAGCGTCTTTAAGTATATCTAACGCCTCCTCCGCCATACGCTCACCACCCAAAACCTACCGTTCACCGACATTTTTGCTTCCCCGGACGGCTTTTGTCGACCAAATGTTCACGTTGCTATTGTGCAAACACAGGGTCACCGGGCGGCTCAAACGTTTACGCGTAAGGAATCGACGGTTCGCAGGCACAGGAACCACCGATTCGCGTCTTTTTTTGTGCCGCAAAATGGCAACGTCAACATTTTGGCAACCGAACGCCGAAAGATACCATCGTTGCTAACCCACCGACTCTTAGGAGCATTGCATGGAGCAACTCATCGCCATCATCGAAAAGGGCCAACCCTTTTTCAACGCGATCGCCCGCAACAAGTACCTCAAGGCGATCCGCGACGGCTTTATCTCCGTCATCCCCATCATCATCTTCTCGTCCATCTTCTGCCTGGTAGCCTCGGTCCCCAACATCTGGGGTTTCTACTGGCCCGATGACATCAACAACGCCCTGTGGAAGTGCTACAACTACTCCATGGGCATCCTGGCCATCGCCTGCGCCGCCACCACGGCCAAGCACTTCGCCGACGCCCAGAACCGTGATCTGCCCAAGAACAACCAGATCAACTTCATCTCGTGCATGTGCGCGGCCATCATCGGCTTCTTGCTCCTTTCGAGCGACACGATCGCCACGGACGCCGCCAGCGGCTTCAACACCACCTACCTTGGTTCCAAGGGCCTGTTGACCGCCTTTATCGCTGCGTTTGTGACCGGCATCATCTACAAGTTCTTCATTAAGCGCAACATCACCGTCAAGATGCCCGAGCAGGTTCCGCCCAACATCTCGCAGACCTTTAAGGACATCATCCCCTTCTCCGTCTGCATCACCGTCTTTTGGGTCTTTGACATCGTCTTCCGCGCTGCCTTTGGCTTCTGCTTTGCCCAGGGCGTCATCCAGGTGTTCCAGCCCCTGTTCACCGCCGCCGACGGCTACATCGGCCTCGCTGTGATCTACGGTGCCATGAGCCTCTTCTGGTTCGTCGGCGTCCACGGCCCCTCGATCGTCGAGCCCGCCATCGCCGCCGCCCTTGTTGCCAACATGACCGACAACCTGGCTGCGTTCCAGGCTGGCCAGCACGCTTCCGCTGTCCTGACCCAGGGTGCCCAGTACTTCGTCGTCTGCATGGGCGGTACCGGCGCCACGCTCGTCCTGGTCTTTATGTTCTGCTTCCTGGCCAAGTCTCAGGAGATGCGCGCCGTCGGTAAGGCCGCCATCGTCCCCGTGTGCTTTGCCGTCAACGAGCCGCTGCTGTTCGCCGCACCTATCGTGCTCAACCCCGTCTTCTTTGTTCCGTTTGTCTTTGCCCCGATCGCCAACATCTGGATCCTCAAGGTCTTTATCGACTTCTTGGGCATGAACGGCTTTATGTACACCCTGCCTTGGACCGTCCCCGGCCCCATCGGCACCATCATGGGCCTGGGCTTCCAGCCGCTCGCCTTTGTGATGCTCGCCATCATCCTGGTCGTCGACTTTACCCTGTACTACCCGTTCTTCCGTGCCTATGACGCCCAGAAGTGCGCCGAGGAGGCCGAGATCTCCCAGGAGGAGCTCGCCGCCAAGAACGCCGAGAAGGCCGCCAAGCTCAACGACGCCTTCCAGGGCAAGGCCGACGCCAAGAGCGTTGCCGCCGGCGCCGCTGCCGAGGCCGTGAAGGCCGACGCCCCTGCCGCTTCTGCAGCACCCGCTGCCGAGGCAACGACCGCCAGCGACCTCAACGGCAAGCGCGTGCTCGTGCTCTGCCAGGGCGGCGGTACCTCGGGCCTGCTCGCCAACGCACTGGCCAAGGCTGCCAAGGAGCGCGGCATCAATCTTGAGACCGCTGCCGAGGCCTATGGCAACCACGTCGACATGCTCCCCGACTTTGACCTGGTCGTCCTGGCCCCGCAGGCCGCCAGCTACCTGGCCGACCTGCAGAAGGACTGCGAGCGCGTGGGCAACAAGTGCGTCGCCTGCCGCGGTAAGCAGTACATCGAGCTCTCCCAGAACGGCGACAAGTCTCTCGCCTTCGTAAGTGAGCAACTCTCGAAGTAAGTAACGCTCAGAGCCAGCCGACCATCAACAGCCGGCTGGCACTTCGATTTAGACGATTGGATCATCATGTCCGTTAATCCTGCTAGCGTCACCAACCCGCCCGCGCAGTTTCCCGAGGGCTTTGTCTTTGGCGGCGCCACCGCTGCCTACCAGGTAGAGGGCGAGACCCGCACTCACGGTAAGGGCAAGGTTGCCTGGGACGACTTTCTGGAAGCCCAAGGCCGTTTCTCCCCCGACCCCGCTTCGGACTTCTACAACCAGTACCCTGTCGACTTGGAGCTGTGCGAGGAGTTCGGTATCAACGGCATTCGCCTCTCCATTGCCTGGAGCCGCATCTTCCCCAACGGCACCGGCGAAATCAACCCCGAGGGCGTCCAGTTCTACCACGATCTCTTCGCCGAGTGCCATAAGCACCATGTTGAGCCGTTCGTCACGCTGCATCACTTCGATACGCCGCTTCCCCTCTTTGAGAAGGGCGACTTCCTCAACCGCGAGACCATCGATGCCTTTGTGGACTTTGCCACCTTCTGCTTTAAGGAGTACGCCGACCAGGTGACCTACTGGTTCACCTTTAACGAGATCTGGGCCGACGCCTCCAACACCTACATCGAGGGCACCTTCCCCGGCGGCGTCAAAGCTCATCTGGCCGAGGCCTTCCAGTGCGAGCACAACATGATGCTCGCCCACGCCAAGGCCGTGCTGGCCTTCCACAACGGCGGTTTTAGGGGCAAGATCGGCGTCATTCAATCGCTGGAGTTTAAGTATCCGCTCAACGAGAACGACCCCGCCGACATCAAGGCCGCCAATAACGAGCACGTGCTGCAGAACCAGTTCTTGCTCGACGCCACCTTCCGCGGGGACTATGCTCCCGACACCCTCGAGTGCGCCAACCGCCTGGCTGCCGTCTCGGGCGGCGCCATCGAGATCCTGGACGATGATCTGGAAATCATGCGCGAGGCTGCGCTCTACAACGATTACCTGGGTGTCAACAACTACCAGTGCCGCTTCCTCAAGGCTTACGACGGCGAGAACGACCTGCACCACAACGGTACGGGCGAGAAAGGCACCGGCCGCTGGCGCGTTAAGGGTATTGGCGAGCATGTGAACAAGCCCGGCATCCCCACCACCGACTGGGACTGGATTATCTATCCCGAGGGCCTGTTCGATCTGCTCGTCTACATTAAGCAGCGCTACCCCAACTACAAGCAGATCTTCATCACCGAGAACGGCATGGGCTACAAGGACCCCTACAAGGACGGTTTTGTGGACGACCAGCCGCGCATCGACTACATCGAGCAGCACCTGCGCTGGTTGCTCAAGGCCATAGAGGTGGGCGTCAACGTGGGCGGCTACTTCCTGTGGAGCCTGCAGGATCAGTTCTCCTGGACCAATGGCTATAACAAGCGTTACGGCTTCTTCTACGTTGACTTTGAGACCCAGAAGCGCACGCCCAAGGCAAGCGCCTACTGGTACAAGCACGTGGCGCAGACCCGTCGTCTGGACTAGCGACTTGCGACTAGCGAGATGCCCCGCTCACACAACCTGCCCCCATTCCTCAGCCGGGGGCGGCACGTCACACGGCGCGCCGCCCCCGGCCTTTATGTTTGGGCGGACCGGGAGCCGTTTGTCTCGATCTGTAACACTAAACCCGGTTTTGAGCGTCTACCTGTTACAGATTGAGACAAACGTACCGGCCAATCCTCTCAATCTCAATCTATAACAGTTAGCCGGTTATTTCGCCCCCACCTGTTACAGATCGAGATGAATAGATTAGACCTAGCCGAAAAATCTCAACCTGTAACACGTAGCCGAGTTTTTCGGTCCTAGCTGTTACAGATCGAGACAAACAGGCCGAGCAAGCTACACCCGTAGGTCTTTCACGCTGGAGCATTCGACCAGCACGCCCGAAACAAGCGTACGGCTTCTGGAGCTCGGGGCTTCTAGGCACGCAACGACCTC
>URBS01000045.1 GCA_900546085.1 uncultured Collinsella sp. | reverse complement strand
GTCCGTCTGACCCGCACCCGTTCACTGGGGGCTGTTTGTGTTTACCATACTATCCGTGGTCGCATGCCTTGCGTTTGGCACTCCGGTGAGCGGTGCGAAACCGCTCATGGACGGCAGGCAAGTAACAAGCGTATTACAGATGTTTCTCCAGCAGTGCCTGAAGTCTTGCCTTGGGTAAGGCGCCGACCGAGCGGTCGACCTCCTCGCCGTTCTTAAAGACGATCAGCGTGGGGATGCTCATGACGCCAAACTTCATGGCCAGGTCCTGGTTGTCGTCGACGTTGCACTTGGCCACAGCCAACTTGCCGGCCAGCTCGTCGGCAACCTCGTCTACGATGGGCGAGAGCGAGCGGCAGGGGCCGCACCACGGGGCCCAAAAATCAACCAGTACGGGCAGGCTATCGTTGACGACAGCGCCGAAGTTCTCGGGGGTAATCTGCTTAATGTCAGCCATGGTGACCTCCATAATACGACGCGGCTCGGCCGCGTAAAACTCAGTACGACCGTGCTTATACCCAGCGGCCCGCAAAGCAACCACTCGCGGGCGGCTCTTTTATATAATGGTGGGCACGCAAACGATTGGAGAGCGCATGCCCACGTCACAAAGCCAGAAAAAAGAAGCCATCGCTCAGGCGACCGAGCAGGAGCTCGCGTCGCTTGCAGATCGCGGTGTGCGCATCGCGGGCAACGCGTGCTCGCCGATTGTGCTGGTCAAAGGCGATTTGGATGAAGCCGAGTGCTCGGGCGGCGAGCTGGCTGCCGGCGCGGATGGCGCCGCGTTGCGCAAGGCGCTCGGCGCTATCGGATATGCCCCCGAGGATTTTTGCGTGCTGGCAAGCGTCGCCGGCGCGGGCGACGGAGCGGTCGCGGCGGGCGAGGCCCTGACGTGCGATCTGTTCCGCGAGGCGCTGGAGACCTTAGACCCCGAGGCGGTGCTGCTGCTGGACAACAGCGCGGCCGATGTCATGCGCGAGACCTATGCCGATATGCTTGTGGCAATTGATGACTTTGACACCGCCATGCTCAAGCCCGGCCTGGTCGCCCATGTGCAGGGGCGCCGCGTGCTGGCGCTCGACGGTTTTGAGGCGGCGCTCACCGACAAGGCCGCCAAGCAGCGCATGTGGGCCTACATCAAGCAGCTGACTCCGGCGGCCGCTCCGCTGTAGCGAGCCCGCGTCGACAAACGACCCCGAGCGGGCGAGCCGTACCCGCGGAACGCAAATCCGTCGCGCCCGCGCCCTTACATCACAGCGCGCAGCTCAAACCGATCGCCGTTAATGCGGAACTGGCAGTTGCCGTTCATGCGTTCGACGGCAAGCTTAATGCTCTTGGTGCCAAAGCCGTGACCGGCGTGCTGAGCCACGGGCATGCCGTCGACCATGTGCGGCGCCCGTCCAAATGTGTTGGAAACCGAAAGCAGCAGCTGCCCGTCCTCAAACCGCAGATCAAGATCGACAAAGCGCTTGCCCTCGGGGGCGGTGCTCGCCGCGGCAATGGCGTTTTCCAGGGCATTCGAAAGCACGCTGAACAGGTCGACATCGGCCACATGCACGCTCTGGGGCACGGCGGCGCGCAAGTCGGCGGAAATGCCGCGCTTGCTGATGTCCGAGCCAAACGACGAAAGCGCGATGTTGACGGTCTCGTTGGCGCTGTAGCGGCGCACGGCGGTGCGGTCGTTGGCCTCGCATAGCGTATCGATGCGATCGAGTGCCTCGTCGGTGCGGCCTTCTTCGATCAAGACGGCCAGACCGCGCAAGAAGTGCCGCATGTCGTGGCGCAGAATCGACAGCTCGCGTCCGGACTGGCGCCATGCATCGAGTTCCTTCATGGCCGAGCTATCGCGTGTCTCGAGCATCCAGCGTTCACGCTCGGCAGCCTCTTTTTCTTCGTATTCACGCAGGTAGACGGCGAGGAACATAAGGTAGAACGCGCAGAGCGCAAAGGCCAAAAACTCAACCGTTACCACCGAGCCCGAATGGAACAGCGTGGTGTAGACGTTGGTGGCATAGTCAAAGACGTAATAGACGAGCGGCAGGATGAGCAGAATCTCGAGCTCCGTAGGGCTTTTGACCGCCAGACGGGGTCCAATGTCACGGGCCCAATGCAGCAGGATCGCAAAGACGGCGACCGTGGTGATAATGCGCGCCACGTAGTACGCGATTTGCGAGTCAGTGGCGGCGAGCGCGGCGATGCCCATCCAGTTGCTGAATTGGCAGCTCAGGTAGGCACTGGTGACTCCCAACATAACGAGCAGCGGGCTCAGACGATAGCGCGCACACAGGTAGACGATAAGCGGCAGGTGCACGACAAGCGGATAAGCCTGGCGGGCAAATAGTTCGCCGCCAACGACATTGGCGATCGAAAAGGCAGCGCCGGTTGCGGCTCCGACCCCCACCAATTCGAGTGCATGGCGTCGATTGATTTCGATACCGCACAGCGCCGCCGAGGCAAAGACGCCAAAGAGTAGCGTTGTGGCGTGGTGGATTGCCCAAAGGACCATTTCGACCGAGGAGATCATCAGCGCCTCCCGCCCTCAAAGCGCACCGCAAAGTAGGCGTCTTGGAACCCCTGCTTGCTGCTGCGCGACAGCGGAATGCACGCGCCGGAGCGCATGACGATGTCCGTGCGATCGAAGTGGTCGATGTTGCGCAAGTTGACCTGGTAGCTACGGTGGCATTTAAAGAAGGTGGCATTTTGCGCCAAACGGTCCTCGACGCTGCGGAACGACTCGAGTGCCTCGATATCGCGTCCGTCGCGCAGGTGGAAGACCACGTGCTTGTTGCGCGCCTCGGCATATTCGATGTCGGACAGGTGCAGGGCGTGGTAGCCAAAGGACGTTTTGATCACGAGCTCGTCGGTTGCCGCCGGGCGCATGCTCGAAAGCTCGTCGAGTAACTGCGCCAGGCGTTCGTAAGTCACGGGCTTGAGCAGATAGTCGAAGGCGCGGACCTCGTAGGACTCCAGTGCAAACTCGGGCGATGAGGTGAGAAACACCAGACGCACGGCGGTGTCGGCCTGGCGCAATTCGCGCGCGGTGTCCATGCCGTTGACGAGCGGCATGATCATGTCGAGCAGGATGATGTCGGCGCGCGACGCGGCGTGGCGCGCCAGCAGGTCCTCGCCGCGCTTAACGAGCGCAACATCGACCGCCGTGCCCGTCTCGGTCGACCAACGGTCGATCATTCGGTGCAGTCTATCTAGAAAAGCGACGTCATCGTCGCAGGCAATAATCTTGAGCATTCGGCCCCCTTAGTAATTCGATTTTGCCACATTGGGCGCGTACCGCTCGCGGGGGTGCGCACCGTTTGCGCCCCACGGCGTGCAACTCGCGCCAAGCGGCAGGGCGTTAGAAAGTGCAGCAGCAAAATAATCCGTGGATAAACATGTCAATACATGCTGGTGGCTGGCCGGGGAACACGCCAGCCGCCAGCGCCAAACGATGCCAGACATCGCGAAGCATAGGGATAAAGGGAGCTGCACGATGAGGGAGAAGAAGATGGGGATGCGCACTGTGTTGACGCGCCTGCTGGGTATCGCCACCGTGGCCTGCGCGCTCGTGGCAACGCCGGCGGTTGCTGAGGCGGCGACTACGGCGGATATTCCTTCGAACGTGAAGATAGCCCAAACAAAGAGCAACAACTCCTACGTTGCCGATACGGTGACGCTCGAGGCGGGCGAGGATTACGTTGTTGGTGGAGAGATCGAGATCAACCACTACGTCGTAAAGGGCGGTACCAAGCAAAATCCGACGCGCATTTATCTCACCGAGAATGCATATCAAGGTCGCTGGAATGGTTCCATTAAGGACAAAAGAGGCAGCGGATACGACGAACTCTTTGTGCTCGACGGCGGCTATATCGAGTTCATTGGAACCAACGGGAATGGCAGGACTCCCGTCTATTGCAACGGCAAGAGCTTTTTGTCCGACAATGCCGGCAAAAGAGGCGGTTACGGCGATGGCGCCGATAAAAACAGGGTTTCCGGCAGCCTGAACCTTAAGGTTTCCGGCATCGAGTTTAAGACGGTAACCTCAGGGGTGTCTAAGAGGGCAATTGCACTGTACGGCACGATGGTCGATGGCGAAACGGCAACCTTCGACAATGTCAAGGTTAGCAAATGGGACTGTACAGCGAACGGTGCGAATTATGGTGGCAGTCACGAGTACAGCAACATCGCAACAGGATATGAGGCCTCTCCGGCGCCGGTTACAATCCTCAGCTCGGCGAACGGTGCAAAGAGTTTGGACGTCACGTTTAGCAACTGTGAATTTACGGATAATGAAGATGACTGTGCTGGTGCGCTAAGTGTCGTAGGCCGTGGGTGCAGGCCCAAGGTTGTGCTCAACAACTGCACCTTCAAGAACAATCAACAAGAATCGATCTGGTGCAAAGAACTTAACGTGCAGGATAAAAATGAGCATACCCATGCTGGCAACATTGTTGTCAATAATGCGGACATTACGCTGAACGGCTGCACCATCACATCGACGCAAGAAGCGGCGAACTATACGCAAGATATGGTTATGACGAGCGCAATTGCGGTGGCTAAAAATTCGACATGTACGCTCAACAATACGCAGGTGAGTGACACTTATGCGGAGGGCACGTACTACTATTCCGATGCGAACACGCGTCGAAACACCGTGTATGCTCGCGGAACGGTGACGCTTGCCGGTAATACGACCATTACTACTAACGGCGATAAGGGCGCCCGAGGCCTTGCGCTCGACACGCCGGGGATTTATTTCTACGGCAAACTGAACATTGCCGAATCCTTTGCAGGCAAGGTCCAGCTGTCGCTTAAGGACGATCAGTTGGGCTCCTATACGGGCACACAGTGGAAGCTTGGCACCTGCCGCATCGAAAAGAGCGACCTGCTCGCCCGTGTCACGACGGACGACCCGAGCGTCGGCATTGGAAAGACGGACGACGGATATGTGTACGCCTCGCGCCTGCCGCACAAGCATGTGTGGTCGGTGGAAAACGCCTCCAACAGCTCATATCAGCTGAAGGTCACCTGCTCCGGCAAGATGCGCCCGAGCGATTGCAACTACAAAAATGGTTATGCCGTCGAGCTGGGCATCGATGGGGCAACGCCGGATAAGGGAAAGCTGGGCGTTACATACAGCGGTGGAGAAGTCACCCCAACGCTGACGATGTCGAATAAGGACGGCTATGCTCGAGACGATATCGTCTCGACGGGAGGCGTACGTATCTCCGGGTCTCAGTATTACAAGCTTTCGAAGTGGGGCGACGACGCGGGCGAGCCACTGGAAAAAGTTCCTACCGATGCGGGAATTTACCGTATCGAGTCCAAAGTTAAGGTTGATGGCCTGGAAGACTACCTGACGCTCACTCGCGAGTTCGAGATTAGGCCGCTGGAGCTGAGCAAGGTCAGCGGGCTCACGTTTGAATTCGATGACGACGGAACAGACACCACGATCAATGGCGAGAAAGTCCGTGCGTACCCGTGGACGGGCAAGACGATCGCGCCGAGCTTCTCTGTTAAGGTCTACAACTACGACACTCAAAGCTGGTCATCCTTCGTCAAGGGCGGCGACTACAAGATTGATAGTGATTCCTCGTATAGCACGGTGAGCGCGATCGATCCTCCCAGCTCCAATTCCTATTACCCGTACTACCAACTCTATATCAAGGGCATGGGCAACTACACGGGCTCGGCATGTGCAAACTGGACCATTACTGGCACGCAGTTCGAGAACGTGACGGCAGAGGGATTCGAGGGCGACTATGATGGGCAGTCGCATGGAGTCAACATCTCGGTGTCGAGCGCCCCTGCCGACATGAAGATTGAGTACAGTGTGGATGAGAGCGGCAAGTGGACGACGGAGGCTCCGAGCTACACGGACGTTCAGCGTAACCGTAAGGGTGAGATCTGCTCCGTAACGGTCGATTACCGCATCACCGCGAAAGGCTATGTGACAAAGAGTGGGTCGGTTGAAATCAAGATCAGGCCGGCCAAGCAGACTGCTGTTCCGTGGAGTTATATCGCTAGCGAAGGCACAGGTGTCAAGGTCAAGGACCAAAGTGCGCATTTGCTCGAGGATGGGTCGCTCTCCAACTTGAATAAGACCTATGAGTGGAGAAAATACGGGGACACATACTGGGAGTCCATCGGTGCCGGTAAAACTTCGGTCGATGGACTGCCTGCCGGGAAGTATGAGGTGCGCTTCAAAGCGGACAACAACCACTACGCTTCGGGGGCTAACGTCTTCGAAATCGCGGAGGGTCCTTGCGCGTCCGCTGACGGTACTTGGTATAAGACCGAGGGTTCGAATGGCGCTCACTGGCAGGTGTGTCGATGCGGCAAGAAGCTCAACGAAGACACGCATGTCTTCTCTTGGGAGGAAGTTAAGGCTCCCACCACCGAGAAGCCCGGTCTAAAGCGGTATCAATGCTCCACGTGCGGCTATGTTCTGCGCGAGGAGAAGATTCCTCCGGCGTGCATCGGCGGTTATGTCGGCGTGTATGACGGCAAAGAGCATGCCGTGAGCGTTGACCTTAAGGCTGGCGCGACGGCTCAGTTCAGCATCGACGGTGGCATCACGTGGAAAACGGATGCTCCTACAATCAAAAACGTCGGCAAGACCACGGTCGACTATAAGGTGACCACCCCTGGTGCTTCTGACATCAGGGGACGGGTGACGCTCGAGGTGACGCCGTGCCCGATTACGGTGGCGCCTGCTACTGCTTCTAAAACGTATGGCGATCCGGATCCCGACTTTACCTATAAAGTGACGGCTGGTTCTCTTATGGAGGGCGATACGCTTTCCGGTATTACGTACAAGCGCGATGAGGGCGAGAATGTCCTGACCGGTTATAAGACGTACAAGGTGACGGCTTCTCAGGAAGAGGGTGCCAACGCTAATTACGACATTACGTTTGAGACGGGCGAGTTCACCATCACACGTCGCACTATCGATGTGAGGTGGAATGTTGGTCAATACGTTTACAACGGCCAAGAACAGGGCCCCACGGCAGAGATAACCAATCTGGTTAACGGCGACGACGTGTCTCTCAAGGTCACTGACGCCGCAAAGGTAGATGCCGGCACGTATACGGCGAGGGTGACTGGGCTCGTCGGTGAGGATAAGGTTCTCTCTAATTACCGCAAGCCCTCGGGTATTGAATGCACGTACGCTATCGCCAAGGCCAAACGGGACAGTGCTCCCAATGTAAAGGCGACGGCGGAGACCGTGAGTGGTAAACACGACGGTAAGATTGAGGGCGTTGATACATCGATGATGCTGGGCAAGCCTAGCAAGCAGATGATGTTCATCAAGGCAAGTGATCTGGTCGATGGCGACAAGCTTGAGAATCT
Organism: uncultured Collinsella sp.; assembly: GCA_900546085.1. Classification (GTDB taxonomy): domain Bacteria; phylum Actinomycetota; class Coriobacteriia; order Coriobacteriales; family Coriobacteriaceae; genus Collinsella. The sequence continues at coordinate 7,430 of URBS01000045.1, read as the reverse complement.
GGCGCCTGGTTCATATCGCCTGTGCTACGGGGCGACGACGAATTATGAAGCCTCCGAGATCGTTACCGTTACGATCGCCGCTGGGCCTAAGCTCAAGGTGACGCTGCCGGCCGAGCAGGCGGGCTACACGCTCACGGCTGACGCGACCGAGCTCGACTGGCACGGTTCTGCGACGCTTAAGCTTACGGTTGCGGATGGCTATTACGCGACCAAGGGTCTTTCCGTTAAGGCGAACGGTGAGACCATCAAGCCCAGCGAGCAGGGCGTTTACCAACTGTCTAAGGTTGAGAAAGACACCGCGATCACCGTTGAGGGTATCGCCAAGCACGAGCCCGATGGCACCGGCTGGAAGAGCGACGGTTCTTCTCACTGGCATGTTTGCACGTGCGGTGAGCGGATTGACGTTGCCGAGCATACCTTCGAGTGGGCAATCGACGAGAAGCCTACGGTCGAGAAGCCTGGATCCAAACATTTGCACTGCACTGTCTGTGACTACAACTCCTCCGATAAGGTTGTAATCCCGGCAGCCTCTGTTGCCGGCTATTCCGGCGAGTATGACGGCAAGGTCCACGCTGCCGATGTCTCGGCCTTGCCCGAGGGCACGGCGGTCACGTACAGCATCGACGGTGGCGTCACTTGGTCTGCCACGGTCCCCGAGATCAAGAACGTCGGCACCCTGCCGTTCAAGTACAGCGCGACCGTCGACGGCGCGGCTATCGAGGGCGAGGCGGAGCTCGTGGTGACGCCGCGCAAGGTTACCGTGACGGCATCCGATGCCTCCAAGACCTACGGCAACGATGATCCCGAACTGGGCTGGAAGGTCACCAAGGGCGAGCTCGTCGAGGGCGAGTCACTTGAGGGTATCACCGTCTCCCGCAAGGCCGGCGAGACCGTGCGCAAGGACGGCTACGCCGTGACGGCAGCGCAGGCCGAAGGCGCCAACCCCAACTACGAGATTTCGTTCGTTGATGGCAAGTTCACCATCGACCAGCGCGAGCTCACCGTGACGTGGGACGCTACCACCGAGTTCACCTACGACGGCGAGAAGCACTGCCCCCAAGCGACACTCGGCAACGTCATGGGCGATGACGACGTCTCCGCGTACGTCGACGGTGCTGCGGTCAAGGCCGGCGCCTACACGGCGGAGATCACCGAGCTGACGGGCGCCGACAAGGCCAACTACAAACTGCCGGCAACGGGCCTGACGTGCAAGTTCTCCATCAAGAAGGCTCCCAAGGGAGCACCGGTGGTCCAGGGTGTGGCCGAGACCGTCAGTGCCAGGGCTGACGGCAAGATCACGGGTGTCGACGCCGCTATGGAGTGGCGTGCCAAGGACTCGGGTGAGTATCAGGCTGTGCCCGAAGGCGCGACCGAACTCAGCGGTCTTGCCGCGGGCACGTACGAAGTGCGCTACCGCGCCGATGACGACCACGAAGCCTCCGCCGCGACTAAGGTTACGGTTGCCACGGGCCGCAAGCTTGCTGTGGCGCTGCCCGCCGAACAGGTTGGCTACAAGCTCACGGCTGACGCGGCCGAGCTCGACTGGCATGGCTCTGCCACCCTCACTATCAGCATCGAGGATGGCTACTTTGCCGATCCCTCCGCCTACGTCGTTAAGGTCAACGATTCCGTCGTGACGCTCAACGAACGCGGCGAGTTCACCGTCCAGGACGTCGAGGGCGACGTGAGGGTGACGGTCGAGGGCGTGCGCAAGCACGAGGCTGTGAGCGATACGTGGATCTCCGACGACAATACGCACTGGCACGAGTGCACTTGCGGCGGCAAGATTGACGAGGCCGCACACACCTTTACGTGGGTTGTCGACACGCCTCCCACGGCGACTGAGAAGGGCTTCGGTCACCGTCAGTGCGTCGTCTGCGGGTACGCCCTTGCCTCCGAGGAGATTCCGGCTGCTGCTATCTCCGGTTACTCCGGCGAATACGACGGCGCGTATCACACGGTCAATGCTTCGGCGCTGCCCGAGGGTGCGACGGCCGAGTACAGCACCGACGACGGCAAGACCTGGTCCACTACTGCCCCCGAGATCAAGGACGCTGGCGCGCTGGACGTTGCCTATAAGGTGATGATTGGCGGTGCGACGGTCGAGGGCCAGGTGACGCTCAAGGTTACGCCGCGTGCGATCACGGTCACCGCTCAGAACGCCTCCAAGATTTACGGCGAGAAAGACCCCGTCTTTGAGTGGTCGGTCACCTCTGGCGAGCTCGTCGGGGACGATACGCTTGAGCTCGAGATCGAGCGCGAGGACTGTGACGACGTGCGCGAGGGCGGTTATGCTCTGCGCCTGACGCAGCCCGAGGGTGCGAACCCCAACTACGCGATTACGTTCATCGACGGCACGTTCATCATTAACCAGCGTCCGCTCACCGTGACGTGGGGTACCACCGAATTCGTCTACGACGGCAAGGAGCACTGCCCCGTGGCAGAGCTTGGCAACGTCATCGGCAAGGATGACCTTGGTGCACTCGTTGACGGTTCCCAGACCGAGGTCGGCACCTATACGGCGACCCTCGCCGAGCTGACGGGCAAGGCCGCGGGCAACTACACGCTGCCCGCCGATGGCTTGACCTGCGAGTTCTCCATCAAGAACGCCGCGCAGGACGCTCCGGTGGTTCAGGCCGAGGCCGAGACTGTGAGCGGCAAGAAGGACGGCAAGATCACGGGTGTCGACGGCACCATGGAGTGGCGCGCTCAGGGCGCCGCCGAGTACCGGGCCGTGGGCAAGGACGTGACCGAGCTCAAGGACCTCGCCGCCGGCGTGTACGAGGTGCGCTACCAGGCTAAGGCCAACTACGACGCCTCTGCCGTTACCGAGGTTACCGTGAAGGCGGGCCGCAGGCTCGTCGTGACGCTGCCGGGTAATCAGGTGGGCTACACGCTCACCTCGACGGCAACCGAGCTCGACTGGCACGGCTCCGCAAAGCTCGCCATCAGCATCGACGGCGCGTACTTTACGGGCAAGAACTATGCCGTCAACGTCAATGGCAAGGCCGTTAAGCTTGCTGACGACGGTACCTATGAGCTCAAGGACGTCGAGGGCGATGTGAACGTGACGGTCGAGGGCGTGCTCAAGCACGAGCCCGACGGCTCCGGCTGGGCTCACGACGCCAAGAACCACTGGCATATCTGCCGCTGCGGCGAGGTTCTCGACAAGGCCGAGCACACCTTTGAGTGGGTTGTCGACAAGCCGGCGACCACCGAGGCCAAGGGCGAGAGGCACCAGGAGTGCACGGCTTGCGGCGAGAAGGGCGCAACCGAGGACATCGCGATCCTGGCACCCACGATTATCGAGGGTGCAGGCCAGGCGATCACAGTCGACACCGCCAAAGACCTGAGCTTCCGCTCGAACGCGCCGATCAAGTACTTCCAGAAGGTGCTGGTCGACGACAAGGAAGTCGATGCCGAGAACTACGTGCTCACCGAGGGTTCCACGATCGTGACGCTCAAGACGAGCTTCGTGAAGACGCTTGGTGTGGGTGAGCATAAGCTGAGCGTGGTTTCGACCACGGGCACGGCAGAGACGACCTTTACCATCGCCGAGGCCGCCAAGCCGACGCCCGATTCGAGCCAGACCACCACGACCACGACGACCACGACTTCTAAGTCCAAGAAGAAGACCGGCAAGGGCGCCTTGCCTTCGGTCGGCGACGGTACGTACGCCATGGCTGGTGGCGTACTTGCAGCTGGCATGGCAGTTCTGCTGCTGGCCTTCGCCATGAAGCGCCGCGCCTAGTTGCTGCCCTGTTCCTAAGGGGTCCGGATCTGACAAGCCGGACCCCTTTTTTGTGCCGCCGCGAGGTCGCCCCTGTGGACAAAAACTCCGCCCGAAATTGAATCTTTATTTCAACTTTACACCTGGCTTTACAGCTGTCTTGTCAGCTGTAAAGCCAGGTGTCATACTAAAGCCCCAAGATTCGCCAAAAGAGAGGGGCCTTGATGGCACAGAGCGCGAACATGGATGCGTCGGAGCTTGCACGCGATATCGCGGCCGGCCTAGCATCGGCAACGACGGCAACGGAGCGCGCGGCACTGGTGTCCGCAGAGCTCGTCGAGGCCATTCAGCAATTAAAAACCCAGCGTGATGCGGTGATTCTGGCGCACTACTATGTGGCGCCCGAGGTCCAAGCCGTTGCCGATTACGTCGGCGACAGCTTCTACTTGGCAAAGCTTGCCAAGAGCTTACCGCAGCAGACTATCGTGCTGTGCGGCGTGGAGTTTATGGGCGAGAGCGCCAAGCTGCTCAACCCCACCAAGACCGTGCTGCTGCCCGAGCCGGGCGCGGACTGCCCCATGGCGCACATGGTCAAGCGTGAGACGGTCGACGCGGCGCGCGCCGAGTACGGTGACGACCTTGCCGTGGTCTGCTACGTCAACTCCACGGTCGAGATCAAGAGCTGGAGCGACGTGTGCGTCACCAGCTCCAACGCCGTCAAGATCGTGTCCGAGCTGCCGCAGCAGCACGTCCTGTTCATCCCCGACCAAAACCTGGGCCGCTTCGTAGCCGAGCAGGTGCCGCAAAAGCACGTCATCCTCAACAACGGCTACTGCCCGCGCCATCACATCATCACCGTCGAGCAGATCGTCGACGCGACGGAGGCCCACCCCGACGCGCTCGTGCTGGCGCATCCTGAGTGCAAGGCCGACGTCCTGGCCGAGGCCGACTACATCGGCTCCACCGCCGGCATCATCAAGTATGCCGAGGAGTCCGACGCCAGCGAGTTCATTATCGTGACGGTCCGCGGCGTGCTCTACGAGCTCGAGCGCCGCTGCCAGGGCACCGGCAAGAAGTTCCACTTCCCCGCGGTGCAGCCCACCTGCGTCAACATGGACCTCATCACGCTCGAAAAGCTCGTGCGCTGCCTGGAGACGGGCGAGGGCGAGGTGCAGATCGGCGTCTCGGACGAGGCGGCAGACCAGGCCAAGCTCACGCTCGACCGTATGCTCGAGTACGCAGCGCGCTAGAACAATGTGACATGAGGGACAGTCCCGCATGTCACATTACAAGGGAGAGGATTCCTGTGGAAACCAAACAATACCCCGACATGGAGTGCGACGTCGTCATTGCCGGCTGTGGCGTGGCGGGCCTGTACGCGGCTCTCAACCTGCCGACGAGCACGCGCGTGATCATGCTCTCCAAGGGCGCTGTCGACGAGTGCGATTCGATGCTCGCGCAGGGCGGCATCTGCGTACTGCCCGAGGGCTCGGACTACGATGCCTTCTTTGAGGACACCATGCACGCCGGCCACTACGAGAATCGCCGCGAGAGCGTCGACATCATGATCCGTTCGAGCCGTTCGGTCATCAACGACCTGCTGGCCATGGGCGTGGACTTTGAGCGCAAGACCGACGGCAACCTCGACTTTACCCGCGAGGGCGCGCACAGCCGCCCGCGCATCGCCTTCCATGCCGATATTACGGGCAAGGAGATTACGACCAGGCTGCTCCAGGCCGTTCGCAAGCTGGACAACGTGCAGATTCTGGAGCACGTGGCCATGACCGACATCCTGACGGGCGAGCGTGGCGGCGCCACGGTGTGCACCGGCGTCGTCGCCGTTCCCGTGGACGAGGACAACTCGGTTCGTCCCGCCGACGAGCTGGCAAATGCCGCCGAGGGCGTGCATGCCGGCGAGCCGTTTAAGATCCATGCCCGCCACACGCTGTGGGCAACGGGCGGCATCGGCGGCGTATACGATCACTCGACCAACTACCCGCAGCTCACCGGCGACGCCTGCTACATCGCGCAGGAGCATGGCATTAAGATGGAGCACCTGGACTACGTGCAGATTCATCCCACGGGGCTGTTCTCGCCGCAGCCGGGCCGCACCTTCCTGATCAGCGAGAGCTGCCGCGGCGAGGGCGCAATTTTGCTCAACGCCGCCGGCGAGCGCTTTACCGACGAGCTGCAGCCGCGCGATGTAGTCGCCGCCGCTATTCGCGAGCAGATGAAGCTCGACGGCACCGAGCACGAGTGGCTGAGCTTTGCCCCCGTCGAGCGCGACGTGGTGACCGGGCACTTTGCCAACATCCGCGCGCGCTGCCTGGAGGACGGTCGCGACATCCTGGATGAGCCCATTCCCGTTACGCCCACGCAGCACTACTTTATGGGCGGCGTGTGGGTCGACAAGGACGGCCGCACCTCGATGCCCGGGCTCTACGCCGCCGGCGAGACGGCTTGCAATGGCGTTCACGGCAAGAACCGTCTTGCATCAAATAGCTTGCTCGAGGCGCTGGTCTGGGGTCGCCGTGCCGCCTGGCACATGCGTACCGGCGAGTCGCTTGCCGTGGAGCAGGCCGGTGAGCCCGCACTTGACGGGCGTCACCGCGCCCTGAGCGCCGATACCCTTGCAATCGATGATTTGGCCCGTGCCGCCGGCACGCAGGCCGTGGAGGAGTAGACCATGAATCCCATTACCATGAAGCTCGTCGTCGATGATCTGATTTTGCGGGCTCTGCGCGAGGACATTACGTTTGAGGACGTGAGCACGGCGAGCGTGTGCCCCACGGCGCGCCCCGCCACGGTGGAGCTCATCGCCAAGGCCGATGGCATCATCGCGGGCTTGGATGTGTTCGCCCGCACCTTTGAGCTGCTGGATTCGCAGAGCTCGGTGCTGTTTGATGTTGCCGACGGTGACGAGGTGCACGCCGGCGACCACGTGGGCCAGGTGCGCGGCGATGCGCGCGTGCTGCTTTCGGGCGAGCGCGTGGCGCTCAACTACCTGCAGCGCATGAGCGGTATCGCTACCTACACGCACAGCATGGCGGCGGCGCTCGAGGGTACCAAGACCGTGCTTGTCGACACACGCAAGACCACGCCGGGCATGCGCGTTTTCGAGAAGGCGGCGGTTGAGATCGGCGGCGGCAGCAACCATCGCTACAACCTGTCGACAGCCGTCATGCTCAAGGACAACCACATCGACGCCGCCGGTGGCGTGGCGCGCGCGATTGAGATGGCGCGCGCCCATGCGTCGTTTACCACGACGGTCGAGATTGAGTGCGAGAACCTGGACATGGTACGCGAGGCCGTGGAGGCCGGTGCCGATATCATCATGCTCGACAACATGGATCCGGAGACGATGAAGGAAGCCGTGGCTCTGATCGCAGGCCGGGCACAAACGGAATGCTCCGGCAATGTTACTGCAGAAAAGATTGCACAGCTGCGGGATATCGGCGTCGATTATATCTCCTCCGGCGCGCTGACCCATTCCTCCCCGATCCTCGACTTGTCGTTGAAACACCTCCGCCCCGTGGAAGCTTAAACGGGCGGACGCAAATTCCCGCACAGGGATTCACTTTTCCGTTCCTCCTTCCGGAGGAACCGTATTCCAATCCGAAAGGAGCGTTTTTATGGCTGGGGAAGACCGGCGCAAAAAAATACTGCAGCTGCTCAAGGGACAGATTCTGAACGGCTCACA
>URBS01000044.1 GCA_900546085.1 uncultured Collinsella sp. | reverse complement strand
ACACGCCAAAGGTCATGAGTATTTGGGCACCGATAACTTATATATCAACGCAATAAACCCGAGCGCGAGGGCGTTTGGGTTTATTATTGAAGCGTATGTAACCTGGCGGCGCCACACCGCCTGTTAGTAGGGAGACACATGAACGTTCTGGTCGTCAACGCAGGATCTTCGACCCTTAAGTATCAGGTCATCGATACCAAGTCCCACAAGGTGTCCGCAAAGGGCTCCTGCGAGCGCGTCTGCTTTACCGGCGGTACCTTCACCCACGCTGCCAACGGCTCCAAGAAGGTGACCGAGAACATCGAGTTCCCCGACCACAAGGTCGCCATCGAGGTCGTCCTGAAGGACCTCGAGGCCAACGGCGTCAAGATCGAGGGTATCGGCCACCGTATCGTTCAGGGCGGTTGGTACTTCGGTGATTCCTCCCTCGTCGACGAGGACGTCCTCGCCAAGATCCGCGAGGTCGCTCCGCTCGCCCCGCTGCACAATAACCCCGAGGCCAACGTTATCGAGTACTGCCTGGAGCAGTATCCCGACCTGCCCAACGTCACGGTCTATGACACCGCTTTCCACTTCAACATGCCCGAGGTCGCCAAGACTTACGCTCTGCCCAAGGATGTTTGCGACAAGCTGCACATCCGTAAGTACGGCGCCCACGGCACCAGCTACCGCTACATCTCCAAGAAGGTCGCCGAGATGACCAACGGCGGGGCCCGCAAGGTCGTCGTGTGCCATATCGGCTCCGGCGCTTCCCTGTGTGCTATCGAGGACGGCAAGTGCATGGACACCACCATGGGCTTGACGCCGCTCGACGGCGTCATGATGGGCACCCGCTGCGGCTCCATCGACCCGGCTACCGTGTGCTACCTGCAGCGCGAGGGCGGCTACACCTTCGACGAGGTCGACGAGATGATGAACAAGAAGTCCGGCCTTTTGGCTGTGACCGGTGGCAAGACCAACGACTGCCGCAATGTCGAGGAGCTCGCTGCCGCTGGCGACCCCGAGGCTCAGCTCGCCTTCGATATGTTCGTCTACAAGATTGCCGCCAAGGCTGCCGAGATGGCCACTTCTATGTGCGGTATGGACACCCTGGTCTTTACCGCCGGCATCGGCGAGCACGCTCCGGCCGTCCGCGCCGGCGTTGCCGACCGCCTGGCCTTTATGGGCGTCAAGATGGATCATGCCCGCAACGCCCTGCGTGGTGACGGCGCTTGGTGCCTGTCTGCCAAGGATTCCAAGGTCAAGATTTTCGTCATCCCCACGGACGAGGAGTTCATGATCGCTTCCGACGTCGAGCGCATTGTCAACGGCAAGTAATTGATGCAAGGGGAGGGGACTGGATGGCCTTGTGCCGTTCAGCCCCCTTTTACGCTCTTTGAGCGAAGAGTTTAATAGCTATTTATTGGATTCTGATAACTTCTTATTAAGGGTACGGCCGCCTTATAGGTTTGCCGACCGTACTGTAATCACGAAGGAGTCTCATGAACGTACTTGTTGTCAACGCCGGCAGCTCGAGCCTTAAATATCAGCTTTTGGATACCGATACCCGCGAGGTTTTCGCCAAGGGCAACTGCGAGCGTATCGGCTCGGAGATGGGCATCTTTGGCCACTCCGAGAACGGTGGTGCCAAGCTGACCGAGGAGATTCCTTTTCCCGATCATCGCTGCGCCATTGCGCGCGTGCTCGAGGAGCTCGAGAAGACCGACTTTACGATCGATGGCATCGGCCACCGTATCGTTCAGGGTGGCTGGCACTTCGATGATTCCGCGGTCGTCGACGATGAGGTCATGGCTAAGATTCTTGAGGTTGCACCGCTCGCCCCGCTGCACAATTACGGCGAGGCCGCGGCAATCGAATATTGCCGCGAGAAGTATCCGGAGCTGCCCAACGTGGCCGTCTTCGACACCTCGTTCCACATGACCATGCCCGAGGTTGCCTACACCTATGCGCTGCCCAAGGACGTGTGCGACAAGTACCACGTGCGCAAGTACGGCGCCCACGGTACGAGCCACCGCTACGAGTGGATGATGGCCAAGGAGATTCTGGGCTCGCGCTGCCACCGCCTGCTCTCGTGCCATTTGGGCAACGGCGCCTCGCTTGCCGCCATCGAGGATGGTGTGTGCCGCGACACCACGATGGGTCTCACACCGCTCGACGGCCTGATGATGGGTACCCGTTGCGGTTCCATCGACCCGGCCACTGTGTGCTATCTGCAGCGCGAGGGCGGCTACAGTTACCAGGAAGTCGACGACATGATGAACAAGCAGTCCGGTCTGCTTGCCATCTCGGGTATCTCCAACGATGCCCGTGACATTCGTACGCGCGCTTCCGAGGGTGACGAGCGCTGCCTGCTCGCCTTCGATATGTTCGCATACAAGGCCATGCAGCAGGCTGGTTCCATGATTGCCTCCATGGCGGGCGTGGACACCATTACCTTTACCGCCGGCATCGGCGAGAATGACTGGTCGATCCGCAAGGCCTTCTGCGACTGCTTTGAGTGGCTGGGCGTGCGCATCGACAACAACAAGAACCGCGAGGCCGTGGGCAACGGCCCGCAGGTCATCAGCGCCGCCGGCTCTTCCGTCACGGTCATGGTCATCCCCACCGACGAGGAATACATGATCGCCCACGACGTCGAGCGTCTGACCAAGAACAACTAACGCATTCGTCTGTAATTGACAAAAAGGCCTCCAGAGCAACAGCCCGGAGGCCTTTTTACTAGCAGGCGGAAATTCCAGTTCCAAAGTGATCATCGCCGGCAACGCCTGCGCTCCCAGCAACGTCACCCATTCATTCAGATCCTCAGCCCCAGCTCGTAGCCAAGCCGCCGTCCACTCCAGATTCCTTAGCTGCCACGTAGCGGCAGGGACCCTACAGGGTAAAGCTCTGAAAACATTCCGCAGGACGGAGGAAGCCCCCGCCGCACGTAGTGCGCAGCGGGGGCTTCCGACATGTCCGAGGACGTTTTCAGAGCTTTACCCTGTAGGGTCCCGAGGGGATATGTAGGCTACTCAGCCATCTGAGCCTGGACGGCGGTGATGGCCACGACACCCACGATGTCGTCGGCAGAGCAGCCGCGCGAAAGGTCGTTAACCGGCTTGGCGATGCCCTGCAGGATGGGGCCGTAAGCGTCGGCGCCGGCGAAGCGCTGGACCAGCTTGTAGCCGATGTTGCCGGCCTCGAGATCGGGGAACACAAGCACGTTGGCCTTGCCGGCAACGGAGGAGCCGGGGGCCTTGAGCTGGGCGACGGTGGGAACGATGGCGGCGTCGAGCTGCAGGTCGCCATCGATGGCGAGCTCGGGAGCCTTCTCCTTGCAGAACTTAACGGCCTCCTGGACCTTCTTGGCGACCTCGCCGCCGGCGGAGCCCATGGTGGAGTAGGAGAGCATGGCCACGTGCGGCTCGACGCTGCCCATAAAGGTGGACCAGGAGTGAGCGGAGGCGATGGCGATCTCGGATAGCTCGTCGGAGGACGGGTTGATGTTGAGGCCGCAGTCGGCGAAGATCAGCGTACCGTCGGTGCCGAACTGCGGGGTGTCGGTGCACATCACGAAGAAGGCCGAGACCAGCTTGGTACCCGGGGCGGTCTTAAGGATCTGCAGCGCGGGGCGCAGGGTGTCGGCGGTGGAGTGGCAGGCGCCGGAGACCAGGCCGTCGGCGTCACCCATCTTGACCATCATGGTGCCAAAGTAGGTGGCGTCCATCACCTGGGCGCGAGCCTGCTCGATGGTGACGCCCTTCTTGGCGCGGAGCTCGGCAAACTTCTGCGCGTACTCCTCGTGCTTCTCGGCATTGCGCGGATCGATGACGGTGGCGCCGGGAACGTTGATCTCGTCGGGGTTGCCCAGGATGACGATTTTTGCCAGGCCCTCCTCGATGATCTTGGTGGCCGCGACGATGGTGCGCGGATCCTCGCCCTCGGGCAGGACGATCGTCTTAAGGTCGGCCTTGGCGGCAGACTTCATACGGTTAAGGAAATCGCTCATGTTACTCCTTACAAGCGTTTCACTAAGCTCCAGGCGCCCGGCTGTTCACGAATAAACCCGCTGCTAGCGGGTTTACCTTTCAAATTTGTACGCCGCGGTGCTTGAGCTTTCCTTGTGTGGCAAGCTCATTATAGGACGCATTAGCGCTATAATCGCTCTGATAAATATGTCTCGAAGAATGTTCGAGAAAAGCCCAGTTAACGAGCCCGTGGCTTTTGACAAGGAGTATCGATGCAGATTACCTCAGGCCTGCCTGAAGGCTTTAACGCCGGCGCGTACGACATGATTGTCGTCGGTGCTGGATATGCCGGTGCCGTTTGCGCCCGCCGTCTTGCCGAGACCATCGGCTATCGTGTTGCCGTTTTGGAGCGCCGTAGCCACATTGCGGGCAATGCCTATGACTGCACTGACGAGGCCGGAATCCTGATCCACGAGTACGGTCCGCATATCTATCACACCTTTAACGAGCGCGTGCACAATTTCCTGTCGCGCTTTACCAAGTGGACGGATTATCAGCACAAGGTGCTCGCCAACATCAACGGTACCCTTATGCCCGTGCCCTTCAACCACGCGAGTCTCAAGCTCGCCTTTGGTGACGAGCGCGGCGAGGAGCTGTATCAGAAGCTCGTGGAGACCTTTGGCAAGGATGTCAAGGTGCCCATTATGGAGCTGCGTAAGAAGAACGACCCCGACTTGGCCGAGGTCGCTGATTACGTCTACGAGAACGTCTTTTTGCATTACACCATGAAGCAGTGGGGCCAGACGCCCGACCAGATCGATCCCTCGATCACCGGTCGCGTTCCCGTCTTTGTGGGCGACGATGACCGCTATTTCCCGCAGGCTCCCTTCCAGGGTATGCCGCAGGACGGCTACACGGCGCTGTTCGAGCATATGCTCGACCACGACCTGATCGACGTGTTCTGCGACGTGGACGCCCGCGATCTCTTTGAGATCGACGAGACCACCGTCAAGATCGGCGGCAAGGTCTACGGCGGCGAGATCGTCTATACCGGTCCGCTCGATGAGCTGTTCGACCTTGACCTGGGCGCTCTTCCGTACCGCACGCTCGATATGAAGTTCGAGACGCTTGATATGGACCAGTTCCAGCCCGTGGGCACCGTCAACTACACCACGAGCGAGGACTACACGCGTATCACCGAGTTCAAGAACATGACCGGTCAGGTTTTGCCCGGCAAGACCACCATCATGAAGGAGTACTCCAAGGCCTATACGCCCGGCTCGGGCGAGACGCCGTATTACGCCATTCTTGAGCCCGAGAACCGTGAGCTCTATGAGCGCTATCTTGAGCGCGTCCAGAACCTGACAAACTTCCACCCGGTGGGTCGTCTGGCCGAGTATCGTTACTACGATATGGATGCCGTGACCAATTCCGCCCTCGATCTTTCGGATGAGATTATCGCCTGCCATGCATAAAGTCATAACATTCGGTATTCCCTCGTATAACGCCGCTAAGGACATGGACCATTGCATTACCTCCATCTTGGAGGGGAGCAATTATGCCACCGATATCGAGATTATCGTGGTGGACGACGGCTCCAAGGATGAGACGGCCGCCAAGGCCGACGAGTGGGAGGCCCGTTATCCTGGAATCATCCGCGCGGTGCACCAGGAGAATGGCGGCCACGGTATTGCCGTCCTTTCGGGTCTGCGCGAGGCGCAGGGCACCTACTACAAGGTTGTCGACTCGGACGACTGGCTTGACGGCGCTGCCCTTTCGACCATGCTGTCGATTCTGCGCGGCTTTGAAGAGCGCGACCAGCGCGTTGACCTGTTTATCTCGAACTACGTGTACGAGAAGGTTTACGAGGGTACGCATACGGCTATTGGTTACAAGTTTGCCCTGCCTCGAAAAAAGATCTTTACCTGGGACCAGATCGGCCATTTCCGCCTGGACCAGAATCTGCTCATGCACAGCCTGTGCTATCGCACGGATGCGCTGCGCGAGTCCAACCTTCCCATGCCGCCGCACACGTTCTATGTGGACAACATCTACGCCTACGTGCCGCTGCCGCGTTGCAAGACCATGTACTACGCCGACATCGACCTCTATCGCTACTTTATCGGTCGCGAGGGCCAGAGTGTCAACGAGGCCACGATGGTCAAGCGTCTGGACCAGCAGTTCCGTGTTACGCGTATCATGATGGAGTCGTACCACCTGTACAGCGATGTCGAGTCGTCGCGTCTGCGTTCGTACATGATGGGCTACTTCACCATGATGATGGCGATCTGCTCGGTGCTCACCAAGCTTTCCGACGAGGATTGTGCCGATGAGCGTCTGAAGACGCTGTGGAATGATTTGAAGGCCTATGACGAGCGTATGTATCGTCGTGCACGTTACGGTGTGGTCGGCTTCTTCACTAACCTCCGCGGTCGTGCCGGAGACAAAACCACACTCGGCCTATACCGTCTTGCCTCAAAGATCTTCAAATTCAACTAGCTGCTGAGTAATCGCTGCTGATAGGTTGACTGGGCCCCTTGGCCTTTAGTTTGCTACTGCGAACAGTCCTGCTCGCACGGAAAGCACATTAAGTGCTTTCCGGCTCGTGCGGAACTTGTATCAAACTAAAGGCCAAGGGGCCTCTGCTATAAGAATCGATTGTCAGGTTATTTGAATTTGAAAATCTTAGACGCGCGGTACACAGGGGCCTGGGCTGAAAAGATTTTGGTTGGTAGGTTGCCCGGTGGGGCTTGGTTATGTTTGTCGCGAGTTCCGCACGAGCCGAAGAGCACTTAATGTGCTCTTCGTGCGAGCCAGGACTGTAGAGCAGCAAACATAACCAAGACCCACCGGGCAACCGGACGAGCTAGTTTACTTCGCGGCGCCGGGGATGCCGTGGGAGGTTTTGGCGGTTTTGGCTCCGTTTACGATGGCGGTTTGCAAAGCCCTTACGGCGAGCATGCCCAGCAGGTCTAGGGGAACGACGGCGCTTGCCTGGGCGCCCAGTTTGCCGCTGGCGAGGGTGTAGATGGTGTCGCCATCGTTGGTAGTGTGCGTGGGACGGATGGCGTGTGCGTAGGCGTCTGCGGCCATCTGAGAGACCTTGGTGGCTTGTGCCTTAGTGAGTTCCACGTTGGTGACGATGCAGCTGATGGTGGTGTTGGTGCGGTCGAGCGGCATCTGCATGGATCCGGCGGCGGCAAAGGCTGCGAGTTCCATGTCGACGATCTGGTCGCTATCGGCTGCGGCACGCATACCGGCGACCCACTCGCCGGTGAAGGGGTCGACAACGTTGCCGCAGGCGTTGACCGAGACCACGGCGCCCACCTTGATGGGGCCGAGCGCCACGGCGGCAGCGCCAAGGCCGGCCTTCATGCAGGTGGCGGGGCCCATGAGCTTACCCACGGTAGCGCCCGTGCCGACGCCTACGTTGCCCTGTTCGAGCTTGGTGGGGGTGTGGTCGAGCGCCTCGCGCACGGCGGCGATGCCGGCCTCAATGTCGGGGCGAACGGTGGGGTCGCCAAAGGCAAGGTCGAAGATACAGCTGGAGCACACGATGGGCACCTGCGTGGGGCCGACGGGCAGACCAATGCCGCGGCTCTCGAGTTCGCGGGCCACGCCGCTTGCAGCCTCGAGGCCAAAGGCCGATCCGCCCGAAAGGCAGACGGCGTGGACCTTATCGACGGTGTTTTCGGGACGCAGCAGGTCGGTCTCACGCGAAGCGGGGGCGCCACCACGTACGTCAACGCCACCGGTGGCACCCTCGGGCGCCACGATTACGGTGCAGCCGGTGCCAGCCTCCTCGTCCGTATAGTTGCCAAAGCAAAAGCCATCGACATTGCAAACATCGATGGCTTCGAGCAGTGTGTCCATGTGTTCTCCTATCGGTTTTCCGCCGGGCCTTATGCCCGGTCGGGATCCGTACGGTACGGCAAAATTGTAGGCGCTGGGGGATACCCAGCGCCAGATGCAATTACGAGAGTTTTTGAATCGCGCGTGCGACGCGAGCGATGGGCAAGCCCACCACGTTATAGAAGTCGCCCGATATATCATGCACGAGCATGCGTCCTCCTGTGCCCTGAATGCCGTAGGCGCCGGCCTTGTCCATGGGCTCACCCGAGGCAACATAGCGCTCGATCTGCTCTTCGGTAAGCTCATAGAACGTCACGTCGGTCACATCGACAAACGACAGGCTCTCGGCGGCATGCGGAGCTGTAGCGTCGCCGGCTTTAACGATGCAGACGCCGGTTGCGACCTGGTGCGTGCGGCCCGAAAGCTCGCGGAGCATGGTGCGCGCCTCGTCCCCGTCTGCCGGCTTGCCCAAAATTTGGCCGTCAAAGGTGACAATAGTATCGGCCGCGACGGTCAGTTCGTTGGGCTCGGCATGCTCGGCGGCAACGGCGGCGGCTTTGGCACGCGCCAAGCGCTCGACGAGTGTAAGCGGAGCTTCGCCATCAAAAGGCGTTTCGTCGATATCTGCGGGAATCACGCGAATGTCATAGCCCGCCTCGCGCATCAACTCGATGCGGCGCGGTGATTGCGAAGCCAAAATCATAGCTGAATGCCCTCGGCGACCTTCTCGACGGCCTTGTCGCCGGCGAGCGTGCGCAGCAGCTCAAGCGCAAAGGGGAGCGACTGGGCCATGCCGCTGGCGGTGATGATGTTGCCGTCTTGCGTAACCTTCTCGCCGGTATAGGCGCCTTCGGGGAAGCTTTTCTCAAAGCCAGGGAAGCACGTGGCGTGGCGCCCCTCGAGTAGGTCGAGCTCGCCCAGGATAAACGGGGCGGCGCAGATGGCGGCAACGTGCTTGGTCGCGGCGAACTCGCAGACCACGTCGCAGACGCGCTGATCGGCACGCAGGTTGGTGGCACCGGGCAAGCCGCCGGGCAGCACGACGCAGTCGTACTCGTCAAAGTTGATCTCATCAAAGAGCGCATCGCAGGTCACGGGGATCTGCAGCGAGCTTACGACCTCACGTGTGGGCATAATCGAGACGAGCGTGGCACGCACACCGCCGCGACGCATGACATCGACCATGGTCAAGCATTCAATAGTTTCAAAGCCATCGGCGGCGAGAACGGCAACGCTGGGCATGAGGGTTCCTTTCATAGGCGGCATACAATTAGCCGTCTTATACCCCGAAGACCTCCGCTTGCCACGCTCGATTTCCCAATGATTTTTCTGAGCAATGATTGAGTGACTAGTTGCGCCTAAGGTGGACGACGGTCTCGCAGTGGAAGGTTTGCGGGAACAGGTCGACCGGCGTGATCTTGACGGGGGAGAAGGTGCCTTCTTCGACAAAGCGTTTGAGATCGCGCGCCAGGGTGGCGGGGTCGCAGCTCACGTAGGCGACATCGCGAGCACTCGTGCTGGCGATAAGGTCGATCGCCTCGGGGGCGAGGCCTGCGCGCGGCGGGTCGACCACCAAGACGTCGGCATCCTGGTCGGGGAACTCGCGCACCGCGTCTCCGCCAATGACGTCGACGTTATCGAGCTTGTTGATCTCCAAGTTACGGCGTAGATCGCGTACGGCGGGGCCGTAGGCCTCGACGGCGGCGACAAAGTCGCAGCGGCGGGCGAGCGGCAGGGTAAAGGTGCCGGCACCGCAGTACAGGTCCACGGCAAGCTCGTCTTCCTGCGGGTCGAGCGCTTCCATGACAAGCTCGATCAAAATCTCGGCGCCCTTGGTGTTGACCTGGAAAAAAGACGGGGCAGACAAGCGCATCTGACCCTCGGCGATATTCTCGGTCCATGAGCCCTCTCCGGCGAGCATTTCGACCTTGGAGACACGGCGGGCCTTCTTTTCGCCCTTGCTCATCACGCGCACGATGCTCGTGGGATGAGCGGCGTCCGCCAGCACGCGGGAGACCTGCGAGCGCGGAAAAGAGCCTGTGGGCGTCCAGAGTGCGACCTCGAGTGCCTTGGTACGGCGCGATGCACGAATGCCCACGCGTTCGAGTCCCAAGTCATGGCTGCCGCTTAGATAGTTGAGTGCGCCGACGACCGATTTGAGCGCCTTCGGGAAGCGCTTATCGAACAGCGGGCACGCATCGACGGTCACGATTTTGCTGGGGTCGACACCGTGCATGCCAAGGCGCACGCGACCGTTGACGACGGTCGGTTCGAGCTCGATTTTATTGCGGTAGCCCCAGTCGTCCTTGGTGTGGCAGATGGGCTGTACCAACTCATCGACCTGCTCAGGAGCGAACTTGCCGATGCGCTCGAGCGTGGAGCGCAGGTTTTGCTCCTTGGCGGCGAGCTGTGCCGTGCGTGAGAGATTGCCCCACGAACAACCGCCGCAGATGCCAACGAAGGGGCAGGGGGGCTGAATGCGATCGGGGCTCGGCTCCAGAATCTCGGTCGTGCGGGCGCGCATGAACGACTTGCCGTCCTGTACGACCTCGGCCTCGACGGTGTCGCCTGCCACGGCGCCCTGCACAAAGACGGCCTTGCCGTTGTCGGCGTGCGCCAGCCCGTCGGCGCCGTAGGTCATCGATTCTATAGTGAGCTTCATATCCCTGCCTGTCATTCGTGTTGTTGCTCGCACCATGGTAGCAGGGAAAAGCGCCCCGCATCCGAGGCTTTCCTCAAATGCGGGGCGCTTCTACAAACTGCTTCTACAAACGACTATTTCGTCTTGCCGGTAATGAGCGTCTTAAGACCCAGGCCGATCAGGCCCAGGCCCATGCGCACACGACCGGGGCGATGGCGCTCAATGGCCTTGGTCTTGCCGGCGGGCTTATCGCGACGGGTGCTCGTCTCGGGTGCGGGCTTAGCTGCCTGCGGCTCGGGCTGAGGTGCAGGTGCGGGCTCGGGCTCAATGACGGTCGCCTGGACCTTCTGAACCTCGGGTGTGGCCGGCTGCGGCTTAGGAGCAGGGGCGGGCTTTGCCTCAATGACGGGCTCGGGCGCGGCCTCGGCGTTGCGGTAGGCACGCTCCAGCAGGGCTTCCTGCGAGTTGAAGGGTTTCTCACCCTCTGCGCGCTCCACGGGGACCCAGGTGCCGTCGCTCGTGAGGCTGCGGGCCTTCACGTTGTCGCGCAGCTGCATGCTCATGTACTCGTGCACCAGGGCGCGGCAGGTGGGGTCGAGCACGGGGAAGGCGATCTCCACGCGGTGCTCGGTGTTGCGCGTCATCATGTCGGCCGAGCTCAGATAGATCATGTCCGAGTCCACGCCAAAGGCGTAAACGCGCGCATGCTCCAAAAAGCGTCCGACGATAGAACGGACATGCACGTTCTCGGTCTTGCCAGGAACGCCCGGCTTGAGGCACGAGATGCCGCGGATGATCATGTCCACGCGGACTCCTGCGCACGATGCCTCGGCGATCTTGTCGATGACCTCGCGGTCGGTGAGCGAGTTGAGTTTAAAGAACACGCGGGCGGGCTCGCCGGCGAGGGCGCGCTGGATCTCGCGGTCAAGCCCGCGCATGATGAGCGGTTTCAGTCCGACGGGCGCCACACCCAGGAAGCGGTAATCGCCGCGCAGGTTGCCCAGCGACAGGTTGCGGAAGAACAGGTTGGCGTCCTCGCCGATGCCGGGGTGAGCGGTCATGAGCATAAAGTCGCTGTAGAGTTTGGCCGTCTTCTCGTTAAAGTTGCCGGTGCCCAGCAGCGTCAGGCGCGTTAGCGCCATGCCCTCGCGATAGGTGAGCTGGCAGATCTTGGAGTGGCACTTAAAGCCCTCGGAGCCGTAGATGACGGTGCAGCCGGCCTCTTCCAGGCGCTCGGCCCACTCGATGTTGTTCTGCTCGTCAAAGCGCGCGCGGAGCTCCATGAGCACCGTGACCTCTTTGCCGTTCTCGGCGGCATCGATCAGTGACTCGCACAGGCGGCTCTGCTTGGCCACGCGGTAGAGCGTGATGCGCAGTGAGATGCACTCGGGGTCGTAGGCGGCCTCGTGCACCAGATCCAGGAAGGGGTTCATGGCCTCATAGGGATAAAAGAGCAGCTTGTCGTGCTGAAGTACCTGCTCGCGGATGGAGCGGGTCATATCGATGGTGGGGTTGGGCTGCGGCTTAAACGGCGTAAAGAGCAGCTCGTTGCGCAGGTGCTCGGGAATCTTGCTCTCAATGCCAAAGACGTAGCCCAGGTCGAGCGGGATATCGCAGGTAAAGACAGAGCGGCGCGAAAGCTCGAGCGCCTTGCGGATGGTCTTGAGCGTCGCCTTCTCGAGCGACCCCGAGACCGCGAGCACTACCGGCTGCAGACGTAGGCGCTTCTTGAGGATGCGCTTCATGTGCTGGCGGTAGTCCTCTTCCTCCTCGACGCCCTCGCCGTCCGGGTCGATGTCGGCGTTGCGGGTGACGCGGATGAGCGCGCGGTCGAGCGGCTTATAGGAGCCAAAGCAGCTGTCCAGGCAGGCGAGGATGACGTCCTCGAGCAAGATGTAGGAGTAGGTGCCGGTGGGCGAGGGGATCTCGACCACGCGGTTCATCGAGGTGGGAATCTCGATAAGGCCCAGCAGACTCTCCTCGTCGGTGACGCCGTCCAGGCCGCAGGCCAGGTAGAGTGCGCCGTTGCGCAGGTTAGGGAAGGGGTGGCGCGGGTCAATCACCAGCGGTGAGATGACCGGCGACACGTAGGCCTGGAAGTAACGGGTTACAAAGGTGCGCTCCTCGGGCGTAAGCGAATCGATGCGGGCGCGGTGAACGCCCAGGGTGTCGAGCTTGCCCTCGATGCTCTTAAAGATGGACTCCCATCGGGTAAGGAGCCCGGGCATTTCGGCCATGACAGCATCGACCTGTTCGGAGGCGGTCATATTGCTCTTGTTGTCGACAGGCTGTTTTTTGAGCTCTGCCAGATCGGACAGGCCGCCCACGCGCACCATGAGAAACTCATCGAGGTTAGACTCGAAAATCGACACGAACTTTAGCCGCTCGAACAGCGGAACGGTCTCGTCGAAGGCTTCGTCAAGCACACGGTTGTCAAAGCGCAGCCAGCTGAGCTCTCGGTTCTGCGTGTACGAGAAGTCGCGCGGCGGCTTACGCAGCTTTGCAGCGGCTTGCTTTTTTTCGATTTTGCTCGGCATATGCATCTGTCCGTTCAGTCCCCGTGGGGGACGGTTGCCTAACACTATTCACTATTGTCTCAATTTAGTCGACCTATGGCACGGACGTATCGCGTGAACGGTATCTTTACCTACTTCTTACGCTGACAAGCCATAGAGCTGACGCCCTTCGCGTTGTGAAAAACGGTCTATATCCTCACTCAACTGGTGAGTATGTGTGAATAAGAATGATAGGTAGCTGAATATCATCGAATACAGACAGAAACACGAACAAGCGTCATTTATATACATAAAACCGTTTTAGATATGCAATTCTTAATCGAAAGATTGGAGTTGTAATTGCGAATGATTTTTAAGAAAAAAGAGCATTTACCTTAGAAAAGCTACTTTAGAACGCCGAAGTGCATTATGGGGGAATCATATTCGATATACCGTTCATCGAACTTTGTTGACCGTTCGGGG
Organism: uncultured Collinsella sp.; assembly: GCA_900546085.1. Classification (GTDB taxonomy): domain Bacteria; phylum Actinomycetota; class Coriobacteriia; order Coriobacteriales; family Coriobacteriaceae; genus Collinsella. Next base: position 1,359 of record URBS01000044.1, on the reverse strand, counting down.
GCGAGGTGGAATTGCGGGTGATATTTGGATATAACTAGAGCTGTCAGCAAGCAGCACCCGTTACGGAAGGGTGCTGAGAGATTCGGCCGAAAGGCCCGAAAGAAAGGTAGGAGGCCATGACGAAAGGTCTGCACGTGCCTTCCGAGATCGGCAAGCTCAGGAAGGTCTGCCTGCACCGTCCCGGCGACGAGCTCCTCAACCTGCCGCCCGACGAGCTCGAGCGACTCCTGTTCGACGACGTCCCGTTCCTGGAGGTCGCGCAGCAGGAGCACGACACCTTCGCCCAGATCCTGAGGGACCAGGGCGTGGAGGTGCTCTACCTCGAGAACCTCGTCGCAGAGGTGTTCGACCAGGTCCCCGGCGCCCGCGCCGAGTTCACCGACCAGTACATCGCCGAGGCAGGCATCCGCGGCCAGCACATGCCGCAGATCGTCCGCGAGAAGCTGGACTCCATCGAGGACAACCTCGAGTTCGTCAAGAAGACCATGGCCGGCATGACCAAGGCCGAGATCGACATGCCCCTCACGGCGTCCACGACCCTCGACTCCCTGGTCAACTCCGAGTCCGAGTCCGACCTGATCATCGACCCGATGCCCAACCTCTACTTCACCCGCGACCCGTTCGCGGTCGTCGGCGAGGGCGTCAACCTCAACCGCATGTACTCGGTCACCCGCAACCGCGAGACCCTGTACGGCAAGTACGTCTTCAAGTACCACCCCGACTACAAGGACGTCTCCCTGTACTTCCGCCGCGACTGCCAGTTCCACACCGAGGGCGGCGACGTGCTGAACATCAACGAGAAGACCCTCGCCGTCGGCATCTCCCAGCGCACCCAGGCGGCCGCCATCGACGTCATGGCCCAGAACATCTTCTGGAACTCCGACTCCAAGGTCGAGCGCATCCTGGCCTTCGACATCCCGGTCTCGCGCGCCTTCATGCACCTCGACACGGTCTTCACCCAGATCGACGTCGATAAGTTCACGATCCACCCCGCCATCATGGGCACCCTGCGCGTCTACGAGCTGACCGCCGGCAAGAACCCGGGCGAGGTCAACATCCGCCTGATCGAGGACACCCTCGAGCACGTCCTGGAGGACGCCACCGGCGTCGACCAGGTCAAGCTGATCCCCTGCGGCGGCGGCGACCCGATCGCGGCCTCCCGCGAGCAGTGGAACGACGGCTCCAACACCCTGTGCGTCGAGCCCGGCAAGATCTGCGTCTACGCCCGCAACACCGTCACCAACGACGTGCTGTACAAGGAGGGCCTGGACCTTCTCGTCGTGCCCTCCGCCGAGCTCTCCCGCGGCCGCGGCGGCCCGCGCTGCATGAGCATGCCCTTCTGGCGCGAGGACCTCTAAG
>URBS01000043.1 GCA_900546085.1 uncultured Collinsella sp. | reverse complement strand
GCTCTTCCGATCTCACCGGCTTTGGAAGCAGAGTAAGCCGCTTCGCAGGATGCACCGTTTACGCCCCACATGGAGGAAATGTTGATGATCCTTCCGCTTCCGTGTGACAGCATAGGAGGAATGGCAGCGCGGCAGCAGTAGAAGACGGAGGAGAGGTTACTGGAAAGCACCTTGTCCCAGTCGTGAATTAAGCCGGCGGCAGCGGCATCAAAGCGGTCAACGCCGTAGACCTCGGCCAGATGAAGTGCGGTCTCGGCAACACCCAGCGAATGCACATAGCGCTTGCGCTTATCTTTCATGCGAACATCGAGCAGCTCTTGAATGCGCTTGAGCAGCGCGCGCTCATCGCCCTCAAACTGATCCTCTACCGACAACGTAGCCCCCATCACTCAAAATCTTCTTGACCCAGATCGACATACAAACTGCGCTTGCGAATGTAGCCGAGCACAGACTCGCTCGTAAGATAGCGCACGCTCATGCCGCGGGCAACTCGCTTACGAATGTTCGTCGAGCTGATCGCCAGCGCCGGAATCTGAATATAGCGCACATCGAACGGCAGCCCAGACTCTTTGATTCGGGCACGGGCCGTATCGATATCAAAGCCCGGTCGCGTCGCCGCAATAAAGGTAGCAAGCTCAGCGATTCGTTCGGCATCATGCCAGGTCACAATATCGATAATCGCATCGGCACCCGTAATAAAGTAGAGCTTTACCTGCGGCGGGTAAAAGTCGCGAAGGGCATGAAGCGTATCGGCCGTATAGGTTACGCCCGGACGGTCAATCTCGAACCGGCTCGCCAAAAAGGCCGGGTTCGCGGCGGTGGCGAGGACCGTCATGGCATAACGGTCCTCAGCAGGCGTCACCGGTTTGTCGAGTTTAAAGGCAGGAGAGCCGGCCGGCATAAAGAGCACAGCGTCCAAGTCGAGCGACTCGCGCGCCTGTTCGGCAGTCACCAGGTGCCCGTAATGAATCGGGTCGAATGTGCCGCCCATAATGCCAAGCCGAAACTCTTTGCCCTCTTTTATGGGCAGCTCGGGCAAACCGATTCCACCGCGCAGCGACATGGCTTACTCGCCCTCCGAGGTCTCGGCATCGTCCGCGGCATCAGCAGCATCGATAGCCTCGACGCCCTCATCCGCAGCATCGGTCACGTCAAGGGCCTCAACGGCAACGTCCTCGCCAGCGTCCTCGAGCTCCTCGTACTCCGAGAAGTCCTCAGCGCCCTCAAAGTCAAAGGCGCGCTGGCAAATGCGGACCTCGTCGCCCGCACGGCAGCCGGCCTTCTCGAGCGCATCGTCGACACCCATGCGCGCAAACTTATGCTGCAGATAAATGACAGCTTCCTCGTTTTCCCAGTCGGTCTGGATGACCATGCGCTCAATCGCGCGACCAACCACACGGAAGGCACCAGGCTCCTCCTGGACAATGCGGAAACGCTTCTCGCGCTGCAGACGGCGGCGCTCCCACTCCTCGTCGCGCAGATCGACCGGCTCAGCGGAGACCGCCAGCTCAGCGCGCAGCTTAGCCACCTGCTCGCCCACGGCAAGCATCAGCGTGTTGAGGCCGGCGCCCGTCACGGCGGACACGGCAAAGAACATATGTCCATCGTCGAGCGCGGCGCGTTTGAGGTCGGCAATCTTGTCAGCCGTGCCCGGCGCATCGCACTTGTTGGCGACGACGATCTGCGGACGCTCCGAAAGCTCGGCGCCATACTGCTCGAGCTCACGGTTGATGATACGATAATCCTCGACCGGGTCGCGATCCTCAAAACCGCCCGTCATGTCGACGACATGCATGATCAGCGCCGTACGCTCGATGTGGCGCAGGAACTGGTGGCCCAGGCCCTTGCCCTCGCTCGCGCCCTCGATCAAACCAGGAACGTCGGCAACGACGTAAGAATACTCACCGGCACGCACCATGCCGAGGTTCGGCACGAGCGTTGTAAACGGATAGTCGGCAATCTTGGGACGGGCGGCACTCATGCGCGCGATGAGCGAAGACTTACCCACCGAGGGAAAGCCCACGAGCGCGGCATCGGCCATAAGCTTCATCTCGAGCTCAATCCAATGCTCCTCGGCCGGTTCGCCCAGCTGAGCGAACGCGGGCGCGCGGCGCACCGACGTCACAAAGTGCGTGTTGCCCAGGCCACCGGCACCGCCGGGCGCCACGACAACGCGCTCGCCATCATGCACCAGATCGGCAATCTCGAACATCGGGGTCTGCGTCTCGGGGTCGAGCTCGCGCACCACGGTGCCCATGGGAACCTTCAGGATCAGGTCCTCGCCGCTCTTACCGTTACGACGGGCACCCTGCCCGTGCGTGCCGCGTTCGGCGCGGAAGTGATGCTTAAAGCGGTAATCGATCAACGAAGACAGCTGAGCATCGGCCTGGATGACGACATTGCCGCCACGACCGCCGTCGCCGCCATCGGGGCCGCCCTTGGGGACAAATGCCTCGCGCCTAAACGACATGCATCCGGCTCCGCCGTCGCCGCCGCACACGTTAATGCGGCTGATATCGGTGAACTGTGACAACAGAATCGCCTCCTACAAAAAGAGGGAGACCCTTGAATCTTAAAACTCAAGTGCCTCCCACATATGTGCTCTATGAAGGGTGAATTACGCGTTCGCGAGCGGACGTACGCTGACCCTGTGCTTGATACCCTTGTGGAACTCAACGGTACCGTCGACCAGCGCGAACAGCGTGTCGTCCTTGCCACGGCCAACGTTCTCACCCGGGTGGATGTGCGTGCCGTGCTGACGGACGAGAATCGTGCCCGTGGTTACCGTCTGGCCGGCATAGCGCTTCGTGCCAAGGCGCTGACCGCGGGAGTCACGGCCATTACGGGAGGAACCGAGTCCTTTTTTGTGTGCCATTGTGTATACCTACTCTTTCGTTACGAGTGTAATCTACTCGGCGACGGGAGCCTCGGCAACAGCCTCGGCCTCTGCCTTGACAGCCTTCTTGGCGCGGGACGTAGCCTGGACCTTCACGATCTTCAGCTTGGTGAGCTGCTGACGGTGACCCTTCAGACGACGATAGCGCTTACGCTTGTGGAACTTGAAGACCAGCTGCTTCTCGCCCTTGAACTGCTCAACGATCTGAGCGGTAACCTTGGCCTTGGCCAGCTTGTCGGGATCGGTGACGATCTTCTTACCATCGTTGAGGAAGATGACCGGCAGGGTGACCTTGTCGCCCTCATTGCCCTCGATCTTCTCGACGGTGATGACATCGTCGGTGGCGACCTTGTACTGCTTGCCGCCCGTGTTAACGATTGCGTACATGTTTACTTGCCCTTCATGCATCAGTTAGTGCAACAGCCGAATATAGTAGCAGGCGAAAATACCCCCGTCAACGAGTATGTGGAGCAAATCCACAAGTTCGCACAGGTATGGGGCTGACGAGTCGGCCCTCGTCGTCCTCGCATGCTTGATTCTGACGCTCGACATCGTAGGAGCAGATGGTCACGAGGTCTTGCATACCGGTGGAAACAATAGGTGCATCCACGCCCGGGGTCAAGCCCTGCAACAAAACATCAGCTGCAGAAAGCAAAATTTCCGGACGCATGGAGCCCTCGTTATCGGCATGGGTGTCGAGCATGAGCACCAAATGGTCCGGGCGCTCCCCCGCCGTGAGCTCATAGCCCACGAGCGTGTGATCCAAATCCAAGCGCTTGCTCTTTTTGCCGCGCGCGTAGTCGATGCCATGGTCCGCGCGCAGCGTGTCGATCGCACGACGCACCTCGTCGGTGCTTACGGGCGCCTCGGGATCCAAGTGCAGGTCGATGCGATACGACAGACGCGTGAGTTGCGCCGTCAACGCCGGCGTGCGCACGTCGATATACGCCGCCTCGATGGGCGCCAGATCGGCCGGAGACGCCGCAGCCAGGCGCCCAAACGCCTCGTCGAGCGCCACGAACTCGGTCATAAACAGGTCATACCACTCGCAGATCGACGACGTACCCACCGGTAGCGCCGAAGAGAAGCCCACTCGCATGTGCGGAGAGAAGCCCTGCGTGACGGCATAGGGAAGTCCCGCACGGCGCACGATGCGCTCAATGGTATGGATTACTTCGAGATGGCCCAGGTACTTAAGGCGATCGCGCTTGCCATAGCGAACACGAAGTCTAAAGAGCGTGGGGTTGTCGGTCAGGCGCTCACTCATGCGCGATCACCCATCAATACATTCTTGGCGTGGAGCGTGGGGCAGATTCCGCAGCCGGTGCACGACGTGCGAGTGCAGTCGGGAGTCGTGACACCCTCGAGCGAGCGACGGTACTCGCGCTCGAGGAAGCCGCGCGTGCAGCCGGGGCTCACATGCTCCCACGGCAGACGCCAGTCCAACTCGTAGGGCAGGTGCACAAGCTCATTGAGGTCGATGCCGTTTTTGGCAGCAGCCTCCTTCCAGTTATCGAGCGAGAAATGCTCTACCCAGGCGTCAAAGCGAGACCCCGAGCGCCAAGCATCGATGATGACGGGCGTCATGTCACGACCGGCGCGGGAGAGCGCGGCCTCGATGAGCGAGGTCTCGGCATCGTGGTAATGCACGCGGACGGCACGGTTGCGAACGCTCGTGATAAGCAGCTTCTGGCGACGCTTGACGTCGTCGTAGTCGAGCTGCGGGCACCACTGGAACGGCGTGGCAGCCTTGGGGATAAACACCGAAACCGAGATGGACACCGAGATCGAGCCGCGACGAGCCTTGGGCACCACAGAACGACCGAGCTCCAGCACGTGATCGGCCAGATTGGCGATGGCCACGATGTCCTCGTCGCGCTCGCCGGGAAGGCCCATCATAAAGTAGAGCTTCATGCGGTTCCAGCCGGCCTCGAAGGCCGCCTTGGCCGCACGGTCCAGGTCCTCCTCGGTCACGTTCTTGTTAATGATGTCGCGCATGCGCTGGCTGCCGGCCTCGGGTGCGAACGTCAGGCCGCCCTTCTTTTCGCCGGCGACCGACTCGGCCATATCCACGCCAAACGAATCCAGGCGCTGCGACGGAATAGACACGCGAATACCCGTATCCTCCAGGCGACGGTTGAGCCTGCCGAGCACGTCGCGAATGCAGGAGTGGTCGGTCGTGGAGAGCGAGGTCAGCGACACCTCGTCATAGCCGGTCTTTTCCAGACCCTGAATCACCGACGAGACGATCTGGTCGGCCGAGCGCTCGCGCACCGGGCGATACGTCATGCCGGCCTGGCAAAAACGACAGCCGCGAGCGCAGCCACGCAGGATCTCGATAGACAGGCGGTCGTGGACCAGCTGCGCATAGGGTACACACGACTGCGACAGCGGATTCGTGGCGCCGAAATCCTCGACGACGCGCTTGTAGACCACGACCGGAGCATCCTTGCCCTCACGCGGCACGGTGTAGCCATGCGGCGAGCAGGGCTCATCGTGACGAACCTCATAGAGCGACGGCACGTAGTTGCCGGCAATGGATGCAAGCTGCTCAACAATCTGCGCGCGCGGGACTCCTTCGTCGCGCAGGCGGCGATGCAGCTGGCAGGTCTCGAGCAGCGATTCCTCGCCCTCGCCGATGAGGATGGCATCGAAGAAGGCCGCGTACGGCTCGGGGTTGTACACCGAGGGGCCGCCGGCGATGATGATGGGGTCGTCTTCACCTCGATCGGCCGCTAACAGCGGAATGCCAGCGAGGTCGAGTGCCTCAAGGAAGTTCGTCACCGCCATCTCGTGCGGCACATGCAGGCCGACGATATCAAACGAAGCGACCGGCGCTGCACCCTCGAGCGAGAGCAGCGGAATGCCTGCCTCGCGCATAGCGTCACCCATATCGGGCCACGGCACATAGCCACGCTCGCAGGAGATGCCCTCGGCCTGGTTAAGGATGTTGTAGAGGATGGCGATACCCTGGTTGGGCAGACCAACCTCGTACACATCCGGGTAGATCAGGCAGCAACGGTAGTCGGCATCGGCCTTGGAAAGCGTGCCCCACTCGTGATCGATATAGCGACTCGGCTTTTCGACCTTGGCGAGCAACGGCTCAATTAAATGAAAACAATCTTGGTACGGAACGCGCAACGGAAAACCCCTAAGCAGCGAGATCTGATGCGTCCTGATAGGACGCCATAGGACGGGTAGCGCCCGCGACCGTGGTCACCAGATCGCGAACGCGGGAGAACGTGGCAGTAACCACCTCGTTGGCACGGCTGTAGTCGACATCGCGTTCGTAGAGCGAAACGAGCGCACGGCCCATGCCATAGGTGCCCGCGGCAGCAGTGAGCGCCTTGACGGCAAACCCAATATGCGGCGTCTGCTTGACGAGCGCGCGGGTGACCGCGCGGATCACAAGACCGCCGACAAGCACGCCCGCGACCTCGTAGCCGCGCTCAGGCTTAATGCCGCGTCCAAAGACGGCAGCGAGCTCAAAGAGCATGCCCACCTGCGCCAGCGCCATAACGGGATAATCGGCGCCCGGCAAAAACACCAGCGCACCGGTCGCCATATTAGTGAGCGCGCACGAGGTGATGATACGATTGGCCGCCGCGATGCGCATGAAGGCAAAGTTCGCCGCAAAAGCCGTTTCCTTTTCGGTGCGATCGAGAATCCAGCGGGCAAGCGTCTCGAGCAGATACGTCTTATCGGTTGCCGCCACCACGCCGAGCATGGGCGTGGACTCCTCGATAAACGGCACCTCCACAGCTGACTCGGCAAGCACGCACACGGGCGCGCCGGCGATCACGAGCTCCTGCACGGCACTCTCCAAGCGGTCGGAACCGCACGAGAGCACCAGTACCACATCGGTATCGGTCTTTGGAGCAATTCGCTCCTCCCCCAGACGCTCGACGCGCACAATGCCCGAGGTCGTCTGCGGCACAAAGGCGTCACGCACCGTCTCGGCCAGAAAGCGCGAGGCGGACGAATCCAAATAGACCGAGACGCGCACCGGTGTATCGGAATCCTTCTTAACGGACGCGCCCATCTTAAAAGCGCGGGTCAGCTTATCTACGGGAATTTTCATAGCAAACCCCTCCAGCGGTTACGCGGCGCCCGAACGATGCCGCCATATGGATTGTACGATACCCACCGTCAGCAGCTGAATCATCATCGAAGACGAACCGAAGCTAATAAACGGTAGCGGAATACCGGTAATCGGCATCATGCCAATGCACATGCCGATGTTTTCGAAGGTCTGGAACGCCCACATGCCAACGATGCCCACACACGATAGGCGCAAGAACAGCGACTCACACTTAAAGGCGACGCGAATCGTCGAAAAGATCAGCAGCACGTAGAGGCATAGGAGCAAAAAGGAACCGCAAAAGCCAAAGGTCTCGGACAGGAAGGCGAAGACGAAGTCAGTGTGGAACTCGGGCAGAAAGCCGCCGGCCGACTGCGTCGCATGGCCCAAACCCTTACCAAAGAAGCCACCCGAGCCAACGGCGATAAGCGACTGCTGCAGGTTGTAGGCATCGTCCGAATCGGCATTATCGGGGTCGATAAAGACCGTCAGGCGGTTCATCTGATACTGCTTGATGAGCACATCGTGGCCGAGCAACGAATCAAAGACCGAATCGAGCGCCAGGACGAGGGCTACCAGGCCCACGAGCAGGGCCAGGGTCGACAGCACCCATTCGCGGCGCGCACCGCTCATGCAGATGACGATGGCGCCCGAGACCAGCACGACCAGGCCCGAGCCCAGGTCGCCCATGGCGACGACGGCCAAAAACGGGATGGACAGCATGCCGCAGAGCTTGACGTAGTCGCGAACGGTATCGATGCGGCCGTTATACTGCGAGCCAAGCGTGGCAATAAAGAAGATGGTGATGAGCTTGGCAAGCTCGACCGGCTGGAATGTCAAGCCGATACCGGGAATCTTGATCCAGCCCGTCATGCCCAGACCGCCCGTATAGGACAGACCCGGAATCTTGGGCGAGAAGATCACGATCAGGTCGATGACGAGCAACGCCGTCGAGAAATTGGAAATACCGCGCAGGTCGGTACGCCAGACCAGCACCGCCAGCAACGCCCCGATACCAATTCCCAGCAGATGGCGTGAGAACGAAGCATCGGCCTTAAACTGCGAAGCCGACCAGATAATGATGGCACCGTAGGCGACGAGCGCCACTGTGGCCACGAGCACACCGATATGCACCTTTTGGCGAAACGTGCCGCGCGAGGCCGAAAGTTGCTTGTTGACACGGTCCAGGCTGCTGCGAGAGCCGGTCTTGGTTGAACGGAACAGATCCGCCGGAGAAAAATCCATCGCAACCTCCTATCGAACCGAAGAATCGCCCGAGGCCGAAGAGGTATCGGGCTCGTCATAAATCACGCCGAGCACATCGCGCACGACATGCATCGCGGTATCTGAGCCACCGCCGCCCTGCTCCAGGACAGTAGCGATGACATACTTGGGATCATCGGCCGGCGCATAGGCGCAAAACCACGCGTATTCGTCCTCGCCGCTTTTCTCGCCCGTGCCCGACTTGCCGTACACCTGCGGCGTCAGGGTGCCAAAGTGAGCCGCCAAGGACGTCGATGCCGTGTAAATCACGTCGTGCATGCCGTTGCGAACAAGAGCCAAATCCGAATCGCTGTTGATCTTGGCCTCCAGGCGCTTCTTCTTGCCCTTGCCGTTGTACTTATAGGCATCGCCGTCGCCATCGCGCGACACGGCAGACAAAAACACGTGAGGCACGTACTGTTTGCCGCCGTTGGCAAGGCCCATGTAGGCGCATGCCATCTGCAGAGGCGTCACCAAAATGTCGCCCTGGCCGATGGCGATGTTGGTCATATCGCCGGCATTCCACTTGCGGTCTTCGGCAGAGGCGTCGGTAAAGTACGACTCTTTCCACTCGGCATCGGGAATACGGCCCGCGCCCTCACTCGGCAGATCGATACCGCAGGTCTTGCCTAGGCCCCAGCGACGAAAGACCTCCTGCAGCCCCTCGGAATGTTGCTCGTCATAAAAGAACGCCTTGCCCATGTCGTAGAAGACGGGGTCGCACGAGTTGGCGATACCCGACTGCAGCGTCATGGTGCCGTGGCCAGACGTCAACCAGCAGCGCTTGCCCCAAGCCTTGCCCAAGCCCGTCCAATAGCCCGTGCAGTTGGTTGTCTGTGTTGAAGTGTAGGTTCCAAACTCAAGACCGGCCAGTGCCGAGAGCGGCTTGATGGTCGAGGCCGACATGTACTGTCCGCTAATGGCGCGGTTGAGCAGCGGGTGCGAACCCTTGTCATCATTGAGCTCGGTCCACACGTCATTTGAGACGCCGCCGATAAAGACGGAAGGATCGAACTTGGGCTCGCTCGCCATGCCCAGGATCTCGCCATTGTTGGGATCGAGACACACCACAGCGCCGTTGCCGGCATTGCTGTAGCCAGTGGTCTTGGCAAGCTCGATGGCGCTCGCCAGCGCCGTCTCACAGGCCTGTTGGATCTTAAGGTCGAGCGTGAGCTTAATGTCGGAGCCGGCCTTGGCGGGCACGGCGCCGGCCTGACCGGTCACATTGCCCGAGGCATCGACCTTGACGGTCTGCTCGCCACGAATACCCTGCAGCAGGTTTTCGTAGTAGCTCTCAACACCCGCCTGGCCCACGATATCGCCCGACTGGTACGTAATCCGGCCAGCAGAAGCATCATCATCGCCAGAGGTTTTCTTATTCTGGGCCTCGAGCTGCTCGGAGGTAATGGTGCCGGTATAGCCCAAGATATGGCATGCCGTCTCGCCATATGGATACTGGCGCTCGGTACGCTCGGCAATCTTGACGCCCGGGAACTCGCCGGCGTGCTCCTGAATATAGGCAACCGTGGAGCGACGGACGTCCGTCGCGATGGTATGCAGGCTCTGAGCACCCTCGGAATTGTCCTGAATATTGCGCAGAACCGCCACGTAGGGCATACCGAGCACGTTGGCAAGATGGCGAACCAGAACCTCATCCTCGGCAAGGTCGCGGTAGGCCACGACAGCAAGTGAGGGACGGTTCTGGACAAGTGCCACGCCATTGCGGTCGAGGATGCGGCCGCGCACAGCGGGTGTGGTAACGGTGCGCGTCTGATTGCTATTAGCCTGCTTTTCGTAATAGTCCGACGAGACCATCTGCATGCCCCACAGCTTGACGGCAAGCGCCGCGAACATCGCGCCCACACCCGTGGTGAGGATGGAGAAGCGGCCCTTAAAGGCGGTCGCCGCGGTATTGCCCTCGCCCTCGGTGGCGCGCGGGGCCGTTCCATGCTGCGTATCGTAGGTAAAACGAGAATCGCCGCGACGCATGATGACCAGCGCGACCACGATGGCCACTACCAGCACGATACCGGCGATAATAACCGTCATCTGGGAAGACATCTACAGGCCTCCCCTATTTGAGCTTACGGGTCTTGGGCTTAAAGCGCATGCCCGTCTGGCGTCCGCCACGTGCGGAGAATCCATAACCGGACTGCGGCACGACGCCGGACATCAAAAACGGAATGGCAACCAGACCCGTCAGGATCGAAGACGGCAGCGCATGGCCGAAGAGCGCCACGACAAAGCTCGTCTCCAAACCCATAAACAGCAAGATGATGCTGTAGATCACATTAATGACAAGCGCGAAGGCACCCACAGTGATGCCGCGCGCGCTCGGGGTACCGCCCGTCTGACCGGCGGCGCTATGCACCAGGGCAAAAGAACCCACGGTCAGCAGGAGCGACATAACGCCCACCGGCACGGCAGCGGAAAGGTCATAGAACAAGCCGCTGCAAAAACCGCACACGACGGCACGGGTCGGGTCGCCCGAGAACACGCTTAGGCACACCAGGATAATCATAAAGTTGACGCGACCGCCCGCAATGGAGATCTGCGGTGCCAGGCCTGCCTGCAGCAGCACGCACACAATGGCGGCGATTACAAACGTGCGGGAGCTCATCCCCTGCTCGTGTAGATCCATGGACATGCCCCCTATTCGCTCGAGCCGGAATCGATCGTCTCGGACGTGTCGGAACTGTCATCCGGGCTCTCGTCCTTCGTCTTGGTCGCAGCATCGCGCGACGTTCCCTGCGGCGTGCTGTTGGCCGTGTTCACGTCCTCATCCGAGGCCGACTGTTCGTCGGTCAGCGAGGTAATGACCAGCACTTCCTCGTTGTTCTCGGCCGTCGTCTGGGCGCGCACCACAATGGTGTAGTACACGTCGTTAGCCGATTTCTCAACAGACGAGACGGTGCCGAGCGGTAGACCCTTGGGGAACACACCGCCAATGCCCGAGGTCACGATGATGTCGCCAACCTTAACGTCGGAATCGACGCTCACGTACTCAAGACGCAGCGTGCCGTCAGCCTGACCCTGCAGCATGCCCTGGGCGCGCGTGTCCTGCACCATAGCGGACACGCCCGAGTTCTCATCGCCAATCAGGCGCACGGTGGACGTCTTGGCCGAGACCTCGATAATCTGGCCTATGACACCGGCAGAACTCGTCACAGGCATGTTGATGGTAAGACCGTCGGCAGAACCCTTATCGATGGTGACGGTCGAGGTCCAGGCATCGCCCGAAGCGCCGACGATACGAGCTGCGGTTGATTTGAGGTTGTAGGTCGACTGCAGGCCGACCAGCCCCTCCAGTCGCTCGGCGGTCTTTTGAGCCTCGGAGAGCTCGGCAACCTTAGAGGTCAGTTCCTCGTTTTGTTTCTTAAGCTCGTCAAGCGTGTCCTGCGACGCCGTAAGGTTAGAGAACACGTTACCGATCGCATTGAAGGGAGCCGCCACAGCCGAGCCCACAAAGCGCACCGGCGAGGTAATCGTCGTCACGCCCGAGCGCACGGCATGAATCGGTCCTGCCTCGCCCTCGCGGATGTAAAACGTGAGCAGCAACACCGAAATCAGGCTGAAAACAATCAACGGGCGCATACCCGTTGATTGTCGCTTGGTATTCAGATTTGTGGAGAAACCCGAAGATCGTGCCAAATGGAATCCACCTTTTGGAAATTAAGCATTGGTCTGGACGAAGCCGCCATCAAACGCATTGGCCTCGAGCACGCGGGCACAGCCGTTAACAACGTTGTCAAGCGCCGTGGGGCTAACATTGACCGAAACGCCGGTCTCATCGCGCAGGCGCACATCGAGACCGCGCAGCAGCGCGCCGCCACCGGTCAGCAAAATGCCATAGTACATAAGGTCCGAGGCAAGATCAGGAGGCGTAGCGTCGAGTGCGTCCTTGACGGCCTTGGCCATCTCGTCGAGCGGCTTGTTGAGTGCGCGACGAATCTCCTCACTCTCGATGCGCACGGTCTTGGGCAGACCGGTGATCACGTCGCGGCCGTTGACCTCGACGTCGAGCTCATCCTTGAGCGGCACGGCGGAGCCGACCTTGATCTTGATGTCCTCTGCCGTACGCTCGCCGATGGCCAGGTTGTAGGCATCACGAACGTGCGTGAGGATGGCCTGATCGAACTCGTCGCCGGCAATACGGATGGACTGCGAGACGACGATGCCGCCCATAGCGATAACGGCAACCTCGGTGGTACCGCCACCGATGTCGATGACCATGGAGCCGGTGGGTTCCTCGACGGGCAGGTCGGCGCCGATGGCAGCCGCCATGGGCTCTTCGATCAGATAGGCCTGGCGGGCACCGGCCTGGATCGTGGCCTCAAAGACAGCGCGCTTCTCGACCGACGTGACACCGGAGGGAACGCAGACGACAACACGCGGACGCGGAGTCCACGGATAGCGCTTCTCGGACGCCTTGTCGATAAAGTAGCGAAGCATGGCCTCGGTAACATCGAAGTCGGCGATGACGCCGTCCTTCAGGGGACGAACGGCCACGATGTTGCCGGGCGTACGGCCGAGCATGCGCTTTGCCTCGATACCGACCGCCAAGATGCGCTCGTCGTTCTTGTCGATGGCGACAACAGAGGGCTCGCGAATGACGATGCCCTTGCCGCGCACGGAGACAAGCGTATTGGCGGTGCCGAGGTCGATGGCAAGATCGCCCGCATAGCTACCGAAGAACATATCCATCAAAGAAAACAACGCAACTCCTGATGTGTTGGATGATTGCTGGAAAACTACTAGCTCATCATACTAGCGCAAGCCCGGCGCCTCACTTGCGGTGAAGCGCCGGGCAAAGCTAAATCCCATAAGGTCACTACTGGTTGTCAGCAGCCGAGAAATCCATATCAAGCGAAGAAACGGCCCAGCCGATATGGTTGTCGGAGCGCACGAATTTGACGGTGTACTCCTGCTCGCCGCCCTTGGACAGCGATGCCTTCACCTTGGCGGTCGTCTCGGTCATGGACTGATCCATGCCCTCGACGGACACGGTGGCACCCTGCGGAATCGAGGAGATGATCATCGACTTAGCGTCCTCGGACAGGCTCGAGGCCAGGCAAGACTCGGCCTTTGCGGCGTCACCGTCGCCGGCAGCCTGGAACAGATCGGTAACGACAGACTCCTGAGACGGGAAGCCAAAGCCGCGCGTGTAGGCAAAGCCCAGACCGCCCGCGGCGATCAAAATAAGCAGAAGCAGAACGATGAAGACTTTAAGACCCGTATGGCGATGGCGACGACGGACCTTGGCCTGCTTACGATCCTGACGGTCCTGCTGGACCATCTCGGACTCGGACAGCGTAAAGAAGCCGGTGTCCGAGGGATCGGGCATAAACTGACCGGTCGCGCCCATAGGATCGAGAGGATCGACGGCAGGAGCGTCCATCGCGGGCGCCGGAGCCGTGGCCATAGCCGTCTGGGCAGACAGCGCGGCAAGCGAATCGTGCACGCGGGCAAGCTCATCGGCCTGCTCGGAGGTGAGCTGGTAGATGCCATCGGCAGTAGCGGCGTTAAAGGCATCGAGTGCGTCGGAGGGGCGGCCGGCGGCAGAAAGCGCCTGACCCATGCCGGCGTTGAGCGCACGCGTGTCGTCGCGGGGGCCGGCAAAGTCGATAGCCGTGCGGTAAGTCTCCACGGCATCCGCCGGACGGCCGAGCTTAATGAAGCAACGACCGAGCTCGCCGAGCGCGGCGGCAGGAGCCGGATTGGCGCCGTCGATGGCAGCCTGACGGAAGGCGGTTCCCGCGTTGGCATAGTCGCCCGACTGGAACAGCGCATTGCCCAGGCCCAGATAGGCCTTGAACGGCGTGGCATAGGAAGCATCCTGCGTAGCAGCAGAGAACGCCTGAGCGGCCGTCGTGTAGTCGCCCACGGCGGCAAGCGCCTTGCCGCGGTTGGTGAGCAGCGCGCCGCGCTTGCCGTAGGTGCCGTCGTTGAGGGCGGCGGCATAGGCCTCGGCGGCCTCGGCATACATGCCCAGGTGCATCAAGGCGTTGCCACGAAGGTGATCGGCCTCGCCCATAATCTCATCGGGAGTCTTTGCCGCCCCAAGCATCTGGGCTGCAGTGGAAAAATCACCCGCGCGGTAAGCGGCGCGGCCCTGTTGGATCAGCTGGCTATTCAAGGAAGTCCCCTTTACTCGTGAACGATCTCGACATGGACGATCTCGTCGCCGGCACGCAGCTGCGAAATCACATCGAGACCCTCGACCGTGGTACCAAAGACGGTGTAACCGGAATCGAGGTTATGCTGGGCACCCAGGCAGAAGTAGAACTGCGAACCCGCGGAATCGGGGTCCATGGAGCGTGCCATGGCAAGGGCGCCATCGACATGGCTGTTGCGCGGATTGGTGGCAAACTCGCCCTTGATGCAGTAGCCGGGGCCACCGGTACCGGGCATGCCGTCGGGGCCCTCAAGACCGGCGGCGACGTCGGCGCCGGACATGTCGCGGGTATTGGGGTCGCCACCTTGGATAACAAAACCGGGCACATAGCGATGGAACTTAAGGCCATCATAGAAACCCATCGTGGAAAGCTCGCAGAAGTTCGCGACATGAATGGGAGCGCCCTCGCCGTCAAACTTGACCTTGATGGTACCCTTCGACGTCTCGATTACGGCGCACTC
>URBS01000042.1 GCA_900546085.1 uncultured Collinsella sp. | reverse complement strand
GTGGACTTGCCGGCGCCGTTGACGCCGATGAATCCGGTGACGCAGCCGGCGGGCACGCGCAGGGATACGTCGTCCAGCACGGCGGCGCCGTCGTAGCGCTTGGTGATGCCGCGTGCGTTGATGAGGTCGGTCATGATGGTCTCTTTCGAAAAGCGCATCACCGGGGCGACGCGCGGGTTTGTAGTGCGCCGGGGCCGTCGAGCGGATCCGGCGGGATGAGGGAGTGGGCGGGGAGGGGTGCTATTCCTCCGCCATCACGTCCAGCATGTCGTGCAGCTCCTGCAGCTCGATGCCCGCGCCGCGGGCCTCCCGTACGGCGCTCCCGAGGAGTTCCTCGATGTGGCGCAGGCGCTCCTCGCGCAGCAACTCGGTGTTGCCGCCGGCGACGAAGCTGCCCTTGCCCTGCACGGTCTCGATGAATCCTTGCGATTCGAGCTCCGCGTAGGCGCGCTTGGTGGTGATCACGCTGATGCGCAGGTCGCTCGCCAGCGCGCGGATACTGGGGAGCTTGGCTCCCGCAGCGAGTGCGCCCGAAAGGATCTGGGCTTTGACCTGCGAGGTTATCTGCTCGTAGATGGGCTTGTCGCTCGAATTGGATAGGATGATGTCCACAGCGGCTCCTTAGCTGTTGGGCTACACGTGTATATAACCGGTAAGCACAGTATATATACACTATGCACAGTTATGCAAGAGCTAAATGTGGAATAGTCCGCCAGTGCCGCGCTTGCTCCAAAACAATCTCAATCTGTAACACCTGGGTCCGTTTTGGGTCGCCTGATGTTACAGATCGAGATCTTATTTGCCCGCCTGCCTATTTGTCTCAATCTGTAACAGTAAGAGTCGATTTGCGCGGCTAGATGTTACAGAACGAGACATTGGCGGCTCGCCTTCCCGTTTATCTCGATTTGTAACAGTTAGACCTGATTTAGGCGGCTAGATGTTACAGATTGAGATTGTGGCGGCGGGCCTGTCCGTTTGTCTCAATCTGTAACAGGTGGAGGCTCGAAACCCGTCTTACCGTTACAGATTGAGACAATCTGCCGTAGAACGCCGCCGGCAACCATCTGCCTAGACCTCAGCTGATGAATTTGTCCTGATAGGTGCCCTATGGCGGGATTTCGCGGCTACAATAGTGCGGTTACAACGACGTAATGCACTCAATGCAAGAAAGGATCCGCATGGCAAGCCTGTCGGATGAAATCTCGTCGCGCCGCACATTCGCGATCATCAGCCACCCGGACGCCGGTAAGACCACGCTTACCGAGAAGCTGCTGCTCTATACCGGCAGCATCCAGACTGCCGGTTCGGTCAAGGGCAAGAGCTCGGCCAAGCATGCCGTCTCGGACTGGATGGACATCGAGAAGGAGCGCGGTATCTCCGTTACTTCCTCGGTTCTGCAGTTCACCTATAACGGCGCCTGCGTCAACATCCTCGATACCCCCGGCCACCAGGACTTCTCGGAGGATACCTACCGTACCCTTATGGCTGCCGACGCCGCGGTCATGGTCATCGACGGCGCCAAGGGCGTCGAGGCCCAGACCAAAAAGCTCTTTAAGGTCTGTACGCTGCGTCACATTCCCATCTTCACCTTTGTGAACAAGCTCGACCACGAGGCTCGCGATCCGTTTGAGCTCATGGAAGAGATCGAGAACGTCCTGGGTATCAATACGTATCCCATGAACTGGCCGATCGGCAGCGGCCGCAACTTCCGCGGCGTGTTCGATCGTCAGACCCGTCGCGTCATTGCCTTTGAGGGCGACGGCCACGCCAACGCCACCAAGAAGGTCGCCGAGGTCGAGGCCGAGCTGGGCGATCCGGCCATGGACGAGCTTATTGGCGAGGAGAACCACAAGAACCTGATGGACGACATCGAGCTGCTCGATGGCGCCGGTGACGAGCTCGACCTGGATGCCGTGGCCTGCGGCAAGCTGAGCCCGGCGTTCTTTGGCTCGGCACTCACCAACTTTGGTGTGGAGCCCTTCCTTAAAGAGTTCCTGCGTCTGGCCCCGACGCCGCGCGCCTATACCGATACACTCACCAGCGAGCCGGTCGCGCCCGCCGAGAACGACTTTAGCGGCTTCGTGTTTAAGATCCAGGCCAACATGGACAAGAACCATCGCGATCGCATTGCCTTTGTGCGCATTTGCTCGGGCAAGTTCGAGCGCGGCATGGATGCCTTCCATGTGCAGGGCAACCGCAAGCTCAAGCTGGCTACGGGCACCTCGATGATGGCCGACGATCGCGCCATCGTGGACGAGGCGTATGCGGGCGATATCGTGGGCCTGTTCGATCCGGGTATCTTTAGCATCGGTGACACCGTGTGCTCTGGCAAGCGTCATGTGCAGTATCCGCAGATTCCGACGTTTGCCCCCGAGATGTTCGCCCGCATTACGCAGGTCGATACGCTCAAGCGCAAGCAGTTCGTCAAGGGCATGGAGGAGCTTGCCCAGGAGGGCGCCATCCAGATCTTCCGCGAGCTGGGTGCCGGTATGGAGAGTGTCATCGTGGGCGTGGTCGGCGTGCTGCAGTTTGAGGTGCTCGAGCGCCGTCTCAAGGCCGAGTACCGTGTTGAGGTTCGTCGCCAGCCGCTGCCCTATACGGACATTCGCTGGATCCAGAACGACCCCGACACCATCGATATCCCGGGCCTTTCGCTCACGCGCGACACGCTGCGCGTCGAGGACATGCGCGGCGGTAAGCTGCTGCTGTTCACGAGTCCGTGGAACGTGGATTGGGCAACCGACCACAACCCCGATCTTATCCTGTCGGAGTTTGGCAACGTAGCCTTTTAACGCATCGGCGTGGTGGCCCTGCGGGGCTGCCGCGCCGTTTGCTTGCCTGATGCCGTGTGAGCGGCTATCATACCCACCGTCGCCTCAAGACCGTGGCGGCCGAGCAGTTCGGGTCCGATATCCTGCTCGTTAAACCTAAAACCAAAGGAGTACATAATGATCAAGAAGGTCATGGAGGACTACAAGGTCCTGTTGCGGAGCATTCCCGCGGCAACGGTTTCGCTGTTTTTCGTGAGCGTCATCATGATGAACCTGCTGGCCAACAAAGAGCTCATCAGCCTGCCGTATCTGGCACTCGATTGCGGCTTTGTGGTGAGCTGGGTTTCGTTTTTGTGCCAGGACATGATCTGCAAGCGCTTTGGCGCCAAGGCATCCATCAAAATCTCTATCCTCGCGCTGGCGGTCAACCTGGCCGTGAGTCTGTGCTTTTGGCTGTGCTCGCTCACGCCCGGCATGTGGGGCGCCTACTATGACACGGGCATGATCGAGGTCAACACCGCCCTTAATGCTACCATCGGCGGCACCTGGTACGTGGTGTTTGGATCTTCGCTCGCCATGCTCGTTTCTGCCGTGGTGAACTCCACGCTCAACCAGTCGCTCGGCCGTATGCTCAAAAAGAATAACTTTGCGAGCTTTGCCTTCCGCTCCTATGTGTCCACGGGTGTTGGCCAGTTTATCGACAACCTGGTCTTTGCCATTGTGGTGAGCCACACGTTCTTTGGTTGGACCTGGGTACAGGTCCTTATGTGCTCGCTGACCGGCGCTGTTGCCGAGCTGCTGTGCGAGGTCTTCCTGAGCCCCGTGGGCTACAAGGTCGTGCGTGGCTGGGAGCGCGAGAATGTGGGCGCCGAGTACCTCGAGCGCCACGCAATCGCCTAAGGAGCAAGTATGCGGGTTTTGATCACGGGTGCTTCGGGTGGTATTGGAGCCGCGTGCGTGCAGCGCTTTTTGGACGAGGGTCACGAGGTCGTGGGTTTTGATCTGCTGCCGGCGGCAGTCGAGCACGAGCACTATCGCCATCTGATCGTTGATGTCCGCGAGCCGGATTCGTTTCCAGACGAGCTTGAACCCCAGGTGATCGTGAACGTTGCCGGTACACAGGATTCGGCCGACGATATTGCCGCCAACCTGCGTGGCACCATCAACGTGACCGAGCACTACGCCTTTGTGGGGGAGGGGCTTGCCGCCAAGCCGGCGCCGGCCATTACATCCGTGGTCAATGTGGGGTCGGCGAGCGGGCATACGGGATCGGAGTTTCCCGCCTATGCCGCCAGCAAGGGCGGCGTTATCGCCTACACCAAGAACCTTGCAAACCGCCTGGCGCCGCAGGCCATCGCCAACAGTGTGGACCCGGGCGGCGTTATCACGCCGCTCAACCGTTGCGTGATGGAAGACGAGCGCCTGTGGAATCAGATTATGGAGCTCACGCCGCTTAAACGCTGGGCTACTGCCCAAGAGATCGCCGAGTGGATCTACTTTGTGGGCGTGACCAACCGGTTTATGACCGGGCAGAGCCTGCTGATCGATGGCGGCGAGGCCGGCCGCACCCAGTTTATCTGGCCTGAATAACAAAACGCGCCCGATGGCAAGGTTGCCTCGGGCGCGTTTTGCATCATTAATTGCTAACTTTAGCTGGGTATTATCTCTGTAAAGTGCCTTTGAGCTGGTAGACTAAACCCCGAAATATGAAAAGGGGGCATATTGGGGCTGTTCGGTTCACACGAGAAGCGCGACGCGGACCGAGCGCGTCGACTGTTTGAAGAGGCGCTTGCGCAGCAAGGGCCCAACGTTGCGCTGGTCTTGCGTGCCAGCGACTGTCTTCCGCTCTATATCACCCCAAATTTTGAACGCGTCTTTGGCGTATCGCCCGAACGTATTGGCGACGACATCGAGACGCTGTACCGTTTTATTCCCGATAGCGACCGTGTTCGCATACAGCGACAGGTGAGGGACTGGGACCACGCGACTCCGCTGAACCTTCTGTGCTCCTACCATGCGCCCCATGGAGAAAAAACGCAGCTCAGCATTAGGTTTACGATTGCGCTCATTCAAGACGGCACGCAGTACCTGGTTTCTGCAGTCGATGTGACGACCGAAAACGAGCGTATCGCCAAAGCGGAGTCCGAGCGCGATCGCGCCGTCGAGACCGCCAACGCGCGCACGGACTATATGAACCAGATGAGCCACGAGATCCGCACGCCGCTCAATGGCATCGAGGGCATGATTTCGCTTGCCCGCGAGCATCATGCAGATGAGCCTCGCCTGATGGACGACTTGTCTCGCGCCTCGCAGCTTTCGGCCTACTTGCTTTCGCTTATCAACGATATGCTCGATATGAGCCGCCTCAACAGCGGGCGCGTGCGCCTTGACGATGCGCCGTTTGATATGCGTCTGTTTGCCGACGAGATCGAGCGCATGTTTAGCTCGCAGGCAGCCGACAAAGGGCTTACGTACTCGGTCAATCTGGAGGACTGCGAAAACGTTTTTGTCGTGGGCGACCGCATGCGCCTGTCGCAGATCGTCATCAACTTTATCTCCAATGCGGTCAAGTTTACCGAGCAGGGCGGCAGCGTTACCGTGACTCTGCGCGAGATGTACCAGGCAGACGGCGGCGTGAGCTATATGCTGCGCGTGCGCGACACGGGCAAGGGTATGGATCCTCGCTACGTCAGCAAAATCTTTAAGCCGTTTGAGCAGGAGGACCGCACCATCGCGCGCCGCTACGGCGGAACGGGCCTGGGCATGGCCATTACGAGCGCGCTCGTCGACCTGATGGGCGGCGAGATCGTCGTCGATACCGAGCCCGGTCGTGGCTCAACGTTTTCGGCCTACATCCCGCTGCGCCTGGCCACGTCCGAGCAGGTTGAGGACCTTAAACTCAAAGGGCAGACGCTCGAGACGGCTCCCGATTCCCTTGGTTCGTCGTTTACCTACCAGTTTGAGGGCAAGCGATTCCTGTTGGCCGAGGATAACGAAATCAATGCCATGATCGTGATTGAGTTGCTGGCAAGACGAGGCACGGCGGTCGATCGTGCCGAAAACGGCCAGGCGGTCGTTGAGCGATTTCAGAGCATGCCCACGGGCACGTACGATGCGATCCTTATGGATATTCAGATGCCCGTGCTCAACGGCTGGGAAGCGGCCGAGCAGATACGAGGACTTAATCGTGATGACGCCGCCGCCATTCCCATCATTGCGCTTTCCGCCAATGACTACACCGAGGACGTTGAGCGCTCGCTCGCCGCGGGCATGAACGGACATGTGGGCAAGCCCATTGATCTGAACGTTTTGAAAGCACAGCTGGCGGCCGCGACGGCAGAGGCAGCTTACCGAGGAAATGAGTAACCGTGATCGTCGAACAGTCAAGCAGCATCATCAACGAAGTGAGCCGCGCCCTGCTGGGCAAGCGCGATGTGATTGAGAAGGCTCTCATGGACATCTATGCCGGCGGTCATATCCTGTTGGAGGATGTGCCCGGTACCGGCAAGACGACGCTGGCCCTGGCTCTTTCGCGTGCGCTGGGTCTGGACTTTAAGCGCGTGCAGTTTACGCCCGATACCCTGCCCTCGGACATAACGGGCTTTACGATGTTCGACCGCGACACCGGCACGTTTCGCTTTGTGTGGGGTGCCGTCAACTGCAACATGCTGCTGGGCGACGAGATTAACCGTACCAGCGCAAAGACGCAGTCGGCCCTGCTCGAGGTTATGGAAGAGCGCGCGGTGACTATCGACGGGCAGACACATCAGGTCCCGCGTCCCTTTGTGTGTATCGCAACCGAGAACCCGGTGGGCTCAGCCGGCACCCAGCCGCTGCCCGATAGCCAGCTCGACCGCTTTATGGTTCGCCTGTCTGTTGGCTATCCGTCGCGCCAGGACCAGATCGATATCCTCAAGGCACGTCGCTATGCCAACCCGCTCGACGACATTAAGCCCATGGTTGCCTGCGATGATCTGCTCGATATCCAAAACTACCTGGGCAATGTACAGGTTGCCGACACGGTGCTGGATTATATCGTCCGCCTGTGCGAGGAGACCCGTAATGACGATCTTGTCGAGCTGGGCGTGAGCCCCCGCGGCATTATCGCGCTCACCCGCATGGCGCGCGCCTGCGCATTGATTCGTGAGCGCGACTATGTGGTGCCCGAGGACGTGCGCGAGGTATTTAAGGCTGTTTGCGCCCACCGTCTCGTTTTACGCCCCCAGGCGCGTATTGAATCGATTGGCGCCGCCGACGTCCTCGACCGCATCCTCGCTGCCGTTCCCGCCCCGTCTATGGGTCAGGTTCGCGGCCGCTCGTAGCGGATCGTTTACCTTTTGCGTCCTACGTTACGCCCATGATTGCCAACAAGATTACCTATATCGTGTCCGTCGCGCTCCTGCTCGCCACGTTTGTGTTTACCGCCAATGCGGCCGCGCTCGCTGCTGCCGCGGCGTTGATCGCCATGCCCGTGATTACGGTGGCGGCGTGCCGTTCGAGCGTTGCCCTGCTCAAGCTTAGCTTTGAGCTTCCCCGGTCGTGTGTTGTCAACGCGCCTCTTGTATTGCGCATCACACTGGATCGCCCGCTTATGTTTCGCGGTCGTATGGAGCTGTCGTTTTCGGTTTATAACCAGCTGACGGGAGCGCGGACAGTCTATCCCGTAAGTCTTGCCCCCGCGACGGGCAGGCCCGCTTTGTTTGAGCTGGAGCTCGATTCGACCGTCTGCGGTGCGCACACGATTACCCTTGACACCGCGCGCCTGGTCGATGAGATGGGCTTTACGTCGCTTGCTCTCGAGAATGCAGACTTTCATGGGTTGTTTACGGTCTATCCCGAGGTGCTCGACATCCAGGTTGTTCCTAACCAAAGTGCTTCTGCCGGTCTTGAGGGCACGAGCTACGATCCCCATCGAAGCGGCCAAGATGCCTCCGAGGTCTTTGACATAAGGCCCTATCACGAGGGTGATGCCGTTAAGTCGATTCACTGGAAGCTGTCGACGCGTTTTGACGACATGCTGGTGCGCGAGGCTTCGCGCCCACAAGACCACGCTATTGCCATCTTGTTTGGTGCGTTTGCGTGCGACTTTGAGCACGCAAGCCACGCTGAGGTTCTTTCTGCGGTGCTGGGTTTTACCGCATCGATATCGCTGGCGCTTATACGTCAGGGATACCATCATGTGGTCGTGGCTGCCCCCGAAGGCTCTTTGGCTGTCTATCCCGTTGATGACCGACGTGGGTTCAATAGGATGCTTGATGCTTTGACGGCAACGCCGCTTGGCCCTGCCTATCCAACATCGCACGAGCACTATGCCAAGCTCGTGGCAGTAAAGGGCATTGGCAAAACGGTGCTGGTAACGGTGGGCGTCGATGAACAGGCCTATATCGAGATAGGCCGTCTGACCGATCTATCGGTACTCCATGTGTCGGATTCGGTCGAGTCGTATAGCATCGAGCACGGAGCCAACTACATCATCACGCATTGCCCGGTATCGAGTGATTCGGCCCGTATCAAGAGTCTGGAGCTCTAAGATGAACTTTGTGACTCTTACCTCGACGGAGCGCATCGCTTCGAATGGTCGCGTTGTTGCCATGTTCCTGTCGGTGGCTCCCGCGGTTTTATTGTCTGCGGGCTTCTGCTGCACAATTGCTCGGTGCCTGAGTGCAACGTGCATGGGGATAATGCTGGCCGTTGCCGTTGGCATGGCCGTTGCGCTGGGCGCTTTGGGCGTTTTGATGGCTTCGAAAAAGGCTCCCCTCTGGATTGCCTTGGCTGCGGCGTCCGTAGCGCTTTTATGCGCGCTCTTGATTCCTTCGGCACGCTGGGGCTTCTATGCGTGCGTCAATACCGTTATCGCTCGCGTCAACTCGATCTGTGAGCTGTATATTCCATTGGTGGCAGACGCCGGTCTGCTGTGTGAAGCCGTGTCGCTGGCGGTGCTCGCCGGCATGTTTGCCGGCTCACTCGCCTGGCTTTTTGCCAACTTGAGCGTTTCGTGGCCCGCGCTCTTAATCATCGTTATCTGCGGCTCGGCTTCCATGGCGCTGCAGCTTGGTGATTCTGCGATGTCTATGACGCTGGGCGTTGCGGGCTGGCTTGTCCAGTGCCGTGCTGACGAGTTGCGGGGCTCTACGGTAGGTTTGCCCCAGGTTCTATTTGGTCTTGGCGGCCTGTGCGTTGCATGCGGCGTTCTCTTTGCACTGACCGTTGCCCTTGTACAACCTCTTCCCGCGTTGTCCGCCCTGTCGGCGTCTGCCGTCAGAGCAGTCCAGGGCGTTCGATTTGGGGACGATTCGCTGCCCGAGGGCGACCTTTCGCAAGCGGCGGACATGAACGAAGGCGAGTCCACGACGCTGTCGCTTACCGCCAGCAAGACGCTCGGCGACGATCTGCTCATGAAGGGCTTTGTGGGCACGACGTTTGATGGCATGTCTTGGGGGCGTGGCGACTGGATGTCCTACGAGGGTGAATGGTCCGGCATGCGTGATTGGCTGCGCCAGAACGGTTTGACGGTAGCCGAGCAGCGCGCCGCGTTTGACGCCGAGGCCGAGCGCGAGGGTGGCGAGCCTGTCGAGGCGGTTGAGATTTCGGTCGATGCGTCGGGCGCCAACCGCAGATACACCTATGCTCCCTATACGCTGCGCTCGCTGGGCGGTACCGGTGCAATGTTGACGGCCTCGACGATGCTAAGCATGGACTTTTTGCCGTCTAAGGCGTATCGCGTGATTGTCGATAACGTGCCGGTGGAAGACGTCATTGCAGATTCGAGCTGGCTGGCGTCCTCCAAGAGCGACTATGCAAAAAGCGAGCGGGTATACGCCGCTTTCGTTCGCGATAAGTACCTGGACGTTCCCGAAGAGGAGCGGGATGCCGTTAATACATACCTGTTCTCGAGCGACAGCTGGGATGCTGGGGCGAATGTTTCGGATACAGCCGTGATCAGTCGCGTGCGCACGATGTTGGCTTCGCTTGCGGGGCAGACGGATAACCCGCCAGCCTATACCGGGGCGACGTCGTTTGTCGCGTGGTTCTTGGGCACGGCGCACGAGGGCAACTCTGCTTACTTTGCCACGGCGGCGACGCTCGCGTTTCGATCTCAGGGAATTCCCGCGCGCTATGTCGAGGGCTATCGGGCAGCAGATGATCAGCTGGCCGCTGCTGTTGGGGCAGGCGTGGCGCTCAACTTGACGGCTGCCGATGCGCACGCGTGGACCGAGATCTACCTTGACGGTCAGGGATGGACGCCCGTGGAGGTCACCCCTGGATACTATAGCCAGACGCTCGATGCCGATAAGATTATCGATGTGGGCGAGGCATGGAGCAACGGCGCCAACGATAAGACGCTCGATGCGGGCTCTGTCGCAGGACAGGCCGAGGATAAGCATCGCGAGGATGTGCCGGTAATGCATAACATTCCCGTTGTGGCCAAAGTTGGGGTCGGTTTGATCGGCACGGCGATTGCCGCCCTGCTCGCTCTGTTTGTTCGCAGGTTTGTCTTGCGCGCTCGGCGCACGCGGGCTATCGAGAGTGATGAGCAGGATATATGCGTGCCGGTGCTCTATGGCTATCTTGCCCTTGTGATGAACCAAAGCGGTCTCGACGCCTTTGACGAGACCAAGCCGCTCGATTGCCTGGATGCCTTTGCTGCAGTGTTCCCCCAGATTGACCCGTGGGAATACCGTCGAGCGATTCGACTTCATCAAGCTTATGCGTTTGGTGGCCGCCAGCTTAAACCGAACGAGTTGCGCACGCTCCGACGTTTTACCGAACGCCTGCATCGGAGCATGCCGGCTCCGCAAACTGTTATTGAACGCTTCCGCCGCTACATGCTGCACGCGTTGTAGAGGGAGTAGGTCTACGTGTTTTCTAAATATCCTCAACATATGGCTTCGCACAAGAACGCGGCGTCGGCCAAACTAAAAGGCCCGCGGAATGCGTCCGCGCGCGTTCAGCATGCCGCCAATAATATGTATCGCGCCAAGCCTTTGGCTGCAACGCGCGTTGTGGCGGCGGCGGTTTCGGTTGCTGCGGTCGGCGTATTTGGCGCGGTCGCCTTTGAGTTGGCTCAGAGTAATCTGAGCTTCGATCCTTCGGGGTATATCGCTGCATACAGTCACGGTGACGCGGAGTCCGGCGAGGCGTATCGGATCAGTCCGCTCTCGACGGATGCCGAGGCAAATCGTCATGACGAGGATAGCGACAACCGGGAAACGAGCGCACGCGAGCAGCGGGCACCGCTCGATAATGCGCAGGGACAGGTAAATCTGACGGGGCAAAGCGGCACGACCGCCTACAACGTTACCGGCAGCGCCGATGGAACGGGCGTAGGAGTTGCGGGTGGTTCGGGCAGCGGCGCGGGCGGCGCTGGCGGCTCGGGAGGCGGGCAAAACGTTCCCGTTATCAATGCGGGCGGAGCATCTGGCGGCAATGCCGGCGGCGGTGCGGGCGGAAACGGTTCGGGCGGTAACGGCGGTAGTGGCGGCTCGGCCACCTCGACGGCCAATTCCTACAAGTATCTTCTTGCGGACCCCGCGCCCCAAAAGGGTGCCCCCATGGGAGACACAACGTTCTTTACGCAGTTTAACGGTGCGGCCGGAGTCATCGATCCCGTTAACGTGCAGATTTCACCCATGGAGGATGCAATCTACGATGGGCAGATGCTCGACGCCTGGACGCTGTTCTGCGCCATGGATGTCCACTGGAGTGACGACAAGGGCCTCTACTATCTTGCCTGCACCAAGGACGAGTTCGCCTCGTTTCCGTATCTCCGCATCGACTCGTGGACCAATGCCGCGGGCGAGAAGAATCCGGCGCTGTGCTCGAGCCAGCCGCTCACGGTAAGCGTCTCGCTGCGCTTGTCGCAGGATACGGCGTGGACGACACGAACCGTTACCATCCAGCCGGCGCAGTCGCGCCTGTTTGTGGTCGGCCAGCCCGATTCGATGGGCCAGCGTAGTGTGATTTGGAGCACGCTGAGCTCCAAGGAGAACCTGCTGGGCGTCAACACACAAGAAGCCTTTATGAAGCAGGCGGGCCATGTCGATTCGGAAGGTTGCCTCAATGCCTTGTTACTGGGCTGGCGCGAGAACGAGGCAGCCGTCCCGTATTTCTACGCGCTGACACCCGGTCGCCATGTGGTGGTTCCCGGCGACGTCGTGTCCATCGATCCCGCCTACAAGGTGCGTTTTCAGGGTTATGCTCTCGACGAGGACTATCGCTTTGACGACGACCCTACCAGCCTCAATAACTCACGCCTGCAGACGCTTGTCGATGTGGACGAGTCGGCCGTGTCGGTTGATGGCGGGGGCGAGACGCTCAGCGTTCCGCAGGGTGTGCAGGCGGTCGATGCCTATACCGACAGTCGTCAGCGTGAAGTCTTTGCGTGGCAGATCGACAATCTAGAGCTGCCGTCCTCGGTGTACTACGTCAACGTCAATGCGGGCTTTCAGGTGCTCGATGCCTACCGTGTCGCGTCGGATAACCCCGTCTATGCCGCAACGGATGAGGGCATTTTAACTTCTCACGATGGCCAGGAGTATTTGGGCGTCCCATACCATACACGCGAGCTCGACGTTCCCGCCGATATTACCCATGTTGTCATTCCCGATCGCAATAAGCTCGATCGTATTGTTCTGCACGCGTCCAAAGAGGGCGAGTTGCCCCAGATTGACGTGAGCAATCTGCAGGACTGCACCCTGGTCGTCGACGATGCCGCGCTGCTCGATTTCATTGCCGAGCATGCGGGCGAGCTGGAGAATGCTTACGGCGTTTACGTATCGCCCACGAGCAATCCCGATGTCCAGCTCAGGTACTCGCAGGGGCTGGTGTACAACATTAACTCGCGCTTTGAAGGCGATCTGTGCTATGTGCTCGATACGGGTTCCAATATTGCCTTGGTGCAGATATCCAACACCATTATGAAGGGCGCCTTTGCGGGCAACACTTCGGTGGACACGCTGGTGCTCATGCCGTGGTTTGACGATAGGGTGACGCTCGAGGACGGCAGCCTTGCGGGCGGTTCCGTGCGGACCATCGTGTGCGCAACCGACGAGCAGGTCGCCTATGTCGAGCAGCGTAAGGCCGCCGCCGGTGCGCCCGATGCGTGCGTAATTAAGATGAGCCTGTCTCAAGACGGATACTTGTATTATGCCAACGCCGGCAAGACGATTTTGCTGTCCGCTGCAGGCGATGAGGATGGCAACCTGTCCGCGACCTTTGACGGCACCTTGCTTACGGATGGCGGCAAGCAGCTCCAAGTAGATTCCATCGCACCGTATGCTTTCTCGGGCGATGCGGAGCTCAGGTTTGTCAATCTGGGCGAGAAGACGAGTGCCATCGGCCGTAACGCGTTTGAGAACTGCCAAAACCTTCAAGGTGTGTTTATCGGCACGCCTGATAGCATCGAGGTGGGGGCGGATGCCTTTAAGGGCTGCACGGGCCTGGGCTTTGTGGCGTCGCGTGCTAAAAAGGCTGTCTTTGCCACGACCGAGAATCCCAATCCGGCCGGCTGCACCTGGTATGCGCCCGATGGCGAGCTGCAGGGCTACGACAGCCGCTTTGTCACTGTCGACGGCATTTACGATTTTGCTTGCGATGCCCAAAGCGACGACGCGCCCCTTCTCTACGGCTATTACGATGGCGACGAGGAAGGCAAGCCAAGCATCCTGCTCGGTGCGCCCTCGATGCTCAACGGTACGATTGAGCTGCTGCCGAGTACGATTGAGATCTTTGGCGGCTATTCCTTGCCTGGCGCCAAGGACCTGCCTGGTGCCTTTGAGGGGACCGGAGGCGCGTGGGATGTCGATTGGGCTTCGGCTCCCAAGCTGGCATATATCGATCGCTATGCCTTCAGGAATTCCGGCATCGCCGGCGACCTGAACATCGACCTTCCCGATAACGATATCTACGTCGGCGTGTCGGCGTTCGACGGCTGTACGAACCTGGCGTCCGTGTCTGTGCACGCGGCAACAATCGAAATCAGCGATCAGGCATTCACGAATTGCCTGAGGCTCGCGAGCGCATCGTTTGTGGCGGACGCCAATGGCGACTACGACGCGACTACGGGTGAGGGCTCTCGGAACTACCTGGCATCATCGGTGTTTGGCAACGATGCCAACTTTACGAACTTGACCGTCGGCGCCGGTATCGCGACGCTGGGTTATCCGTCGCCGGGTGTGGGTTTCTTCTTGGACGGCGCAACCGATGTCCAAGAAGAGGCCAGCCGCATTCGCCTGTCGGTGCCCAGCGGCATGGAGCAGGACTACCTTAATGCGTGGGTCTACGGACTCATTGGCTACGACGACTACGACACGTATTATGGCGTTGTGGAATTTGGCATGCTCTCCGATTGGTTTATGGGGGAGGGTCCGGAGCCGACGGCCGAAGCGGTTAGGGCGCAGATGGCCAAGAATCTTTTGGAGCCCGAGAATCGCCTGCGAACCATGATGGGGCTGCCGCTGGTCGAGGCTTCTACGGTAATACAGGCGGGTGGCGAGGCGCCCGAGAACCATGAATGGAAGATCGAGGACAACGGTGACGGTACCGCCACGCTGGTCTCGGCGCCGTCCGATATTGTGCGTGCCGATCTGGCGAGCGTATTGACGGGACCGACCGTAATCGACTCGAATGCCTTCTCACACTGCTCGAATCTTACCGAGATCGAACTGTGCGATAAGGTGGTCGGCATACAGAGCGGTGCGTTTATGGGCTGTGACGGCGTGACGGTGACGCTGCCTTCTGGCTGTCCGCTGCCAGAGTTGCTGGGCGGGATGGAGAGCAGGTCGTTCTCGTTCGGCGGCAACGTAGTGCTCGATATTGCCGAGGCCGATCGCGAGTCGCTGCTCAAGACGTGGTCTCGTCAGATGCTGGGGGTTGCTACAGACGACGAGGAGGCCGACTATGTCGAGAGCAAGTGGTTCGGCAACGTCAACATGGATACGTTTGAGTCGCCGACGTTCGATGTGCTCAATAAGGCCGTAAATGAGCCCATCATGGAGTGCGAGAATCGCTTGCGCTCGCTGATGGGCATGGAGGCCATAAGCGATATCGGCGAGCTCGGCGACCCCATTGATATCAATAAGTATCCGCAATATTGGATCGCCGGCTAGGCAGGTTATGAAGCGAGGCAGCCCC
>URBS01000041.1 GCA_900546085.1 uncultured Collinsella sp. | reverse complement strand
AAACACGTTGCCGCAGCTCGAGCACTTGTAATCGTAGCGCGCCATAATACTTCCTTTTCAGCACAAAGCGGGCAGATTACTCTGCCCGCAAAAATTCAAACGTCTGTAACTGTACCCTATATCGGGCGTTTTATCACGCTTCGCCCCAGAATCTATGCGTGTTGCGCAGGAGCTGTGCGGTTTTGCTCTCGGCGGCCGCAACGTCGGCCTCGTCAGCCTGCCAGGTCCAGTTGCCCGTGGCCACGCCCGGTACGTTCATGCGCGCGTCGTCGCCCAGCCCCAGGACATCCTGCAGCGGCATCATCACCAGGGGAGCGTCGCTTGTCAGCGCGTCACTCATCAGCTTGGCTGCCACCTCAACACCGCTCGGCTCGTCGCCGCCCGCAAAGGAGCGCGTGCACCAACCCGCGAGCGTCGACGTGTCGTGAGTCGATGTGTACAGGATCTTGCCGGGCGTAGGGTGCACGCCGCAACGAACGTCGTAATCGCTAAACTCCAGTACGTCCATACCGGGGAAGCCGCAAGTCGAAGCCATGGCGCGAACACCGGGCGTCAGGTAGCCCAGGTCCTCGGCGATAAAGTTGAGCGGCCCCAGCTCGTCATAGGCGGTCTGGAACAGGTCCTTGCCCGGGCCTGCCAGCCAACGCCCGTCGGCGCAGGCCTTACCCGCGGGAATGCTAAAGTAGCTGTGGAAGCCCAGGAAGTGATCCAGGCGCACGCGGTCGTAGAGCGAAAATGCACGACGCAGGCGATCCATCCACCAGCTATAGCCGTTCTGCTTCATGTGGTCCCAGCGGAACGTCGGGTTGCCCCACACCTGGCCCTCGGGCGCAAAGTTGTCGGGCGGCGCACCGGAGATCTCGATTGCCTTACCGGTATCGGACAACCAGAAGTTCTCGGGCTCGCTCCACGCGTCGGCCGAATCGTCGGACACGTACATAGGGATATCGCCGATGACCTCGATGCCCTTCTTGTGCGCATAGTTCATGAGCTCGCACCAGGCCAGGTCAAAGCGGTACTGCATGTACGCCTGAAGCTCGGCCTCGTCGTGGAAGCGCTTGTCGTCGATCAGATGCTCGTTGTAGCGCGCGACATCTGCCGGCCAATCGTGGCGCGATTCGCCCTCAAAGTACTTTTTGACGGCCATGTAGACGCAGTACTTCTCGAGCCAATCGGCATTGCGATGTTTAAACGCGGTGTACAGCGGATCGGCATCCTCGCCGCCGCGGGCCTTCCAGGTCTCAAAGTCGGCTGCCAGCTCCTCGTGGCTCTCGGGCAGCAGGTCGATATTGCCTGCAAAGGCCGAAGGACCGGCGTAAGGGGAGCGGAAGAAGTCCGTGGGGTTGACAGGCAGGACCTGCCAGTAGCGCATGCCCATAGCGGCCAGATGATCGATAAAACGACGCGTGGGCGCACCGATTGTGCCGGGGTTGCCGTCGTCAGTCGGCACCGAGGTGATGTGGCACACAACGCCCGCACCGTGATCGAGCGGCTCCTGCAGGCGCTGCTCGGCGTGGTGATAGATGATCGACGACCCCAGCGGATACAGATCGAGCGTGACCGTACCATTGTGGATCTCGCACTCGTGACCGCTGATCACGTCGCTCGCGCATTCGCCGAGCGCTGGAATCGTCACGCGGTGCGAATTGCGCAGGCTGCGGTTGATGATAACCGTCGCGGACTCGCCATCCTTGCCCGTGCGGTTGTATGCCAGTACCTCGTCGTTGAGCGCGAAGGCCTTGATCTCGCCGTCGATCATAAATGGCAGAGCGCGGCGCACAGCAGATGCGTTCTTGACGATCGCGAACGTATCGAAGTCGTGCAGGTCTTCCTTCAAAGGCAGCGTGCGGCGATTGCCCGGATCGGTCAGGCCCTCCAAGCCGTACTCATCGCCGTAGTAGATTGAAGGCACACCGGGGAAGGTCATCTGCATGAGCGTGGCGAGCCAAAAACGGCTCTTGGCCAGGCCCATCGAGTTCTCGTCCAGGCGCCATTTGCTGCGCTCGCACTCGGGCAGCTGCGACTCGTCGGGGCCGCCGCCGAGCACCGAGATGATGCGCGGACGGTCGTGGCTCGAAAGCAGATTAAGTGCGCAGGACAGGGCCTCACGGGGATAGTTCTCGCGCAGGGTTTCGATATCCTCGGCTGCCTGGTAGGCGTTCTTGTAGCCCATCAAAAAGCCGATGACCATGTCACGGAAGGGGTAATCCATAGCAGAGTCCAGCTCGGAGCCCTGCAGGTAGCGGCGCAGATGACCGTAGCTAATCTTGTTGGAGGCGTCTTCCCAGACTTCGCCGAGCAACAGTGCATCAGGCTTTTCGGCAAGTACGGCCTTCTTGATCTCGGCCAGAAAGTCGTCGGAAAGCTCGTCAGCGACGTCCAGACGCCAACCATGGGCACCGGCGCGCAGCCATTTGCGGATCACGCCGTCCTTGCCCAGGAGCTTCTCGCGCACCAGCTCGGAGCTCTCATTGATGGCAGGCATGTTGCCCACGCCCCACCAGCAGTCATACGAACCGTCCTCATGGAAGTAAAACGCATCGCGCCACGGCGAATCCTTGCTCTGCCACGCGCCCACGCCGGGGTAGTTGCCATAGCGGTTGAAATAGATCGAATCGTCGCCCGTGTGGTTGAACACACCGTCGAGAATGATGGAAATGCCCAGCTTTTCGGCCGCCTGACACAGTTCGGTAAAGTCTTGCTCGGTGCCCAGAATCGGATCGATCTTGGTGTAATCGGCGGTGTCGTAGCGGTGGTTACTCGCGGCTTCAAAAATGGGGTTGAGGTAGATAGCTGTAAATCCCAACTCGGCGATGCGGGGCAGGTCTTCCTGGATGCCCTTGAGCGAGCCGCCGTAGAAGTCCCAGGTCTTGATGGAGCCGTCTTCGGCGCGCTCGTACACGGGCGGCTCGTTCCAGTCCTCGACCATACGGCGCTGGATTCCGTTGCGCGGTTTTTCGACCTCGGCCAGCGTGCGCTCGCGCCAGTTTTCGTCACGGGCGTAGCGATCGGGGAAGATCTGGTAGACCATGCCACGCTCGTACCACTCGGGACGCACTTCGCGGTGCTTATAGACGGTAATCTGGAAGGACGGAACCTCGGCGTAGCCGTAAGTTACGCCCTCGCCACCGGTGCGGCCTTGCGGCGCGCCCAGGCGAACCTCGGGCTGGCCCTCGATATTGCAGATAAAGCTGTACCAGATAAGACAGGGCTCGGTGCACTCAAGCTCTACGGTAAATATGCCGTCGCCCTCGTGCGTCATGGGATACAGAGACTCACCGATCTCATCTACCCAGGTACGCAACGTAAGCGTTGCCTGGTTGGGATCGGCATCCTCCAAAATCACGGAGAGCGAAAGGGTAGTTCCTGTGGTCACAGCGCCAAACGGAGTGCGAAACTGCGGCAGACGGCTGTTGTGAATCAATCTCATAATACGGTCCAGTTCAATAGAATCACGGCCTGCGGGCCATGGCTTTACGCACAAGTTGTAAGTATATCTTTTGTACACAGGCTGTATAAACAACATCCGTTTACCATCGGCGAACGGTTGTCCTAGAAAATCGTTTTACCAATACCTACAGAGAAGGGGCGCCCGGTTGGAGCGCCCCTTGCTTAGGGTTTGATGAGGTTTTGGATCGTCTGTGGGCTAGCGACGCTTGCGGGTGGCCGTTGCCTTGCGGACGGAGGTCTTCTTGGTCGGAGCCTTTTCCTCGGTCGCGACGACGGGGGAGACCGGGGCCTTCTTGGCGGGCTCGGCCTTTGCCGTAGCCTTCGGAGCGGTCTTGACCTCAGCGGCCTTTGGTGCCGGCTTGGCCTTTACTGCAGGCTTGGCCTCGGCCTTAGCCTCTGCCTTGGGAGTTGCGGCCTTTGCCGTGGACTTCTTGGCCGTCGTCGTTGCGCGCTTGCGCGTGGTGGTCTTGGCGGTCGGCTTGGCCTCGACAGCTGCCTCGGCCTTGGGCTCGGCGGCTGTCTCCTCGACCTTGACGGCGGGCTTTCCGGCAGCCTTCGGAGCGGCCTTTGTCACAGTAGCCTTGGCGGCCGTCGACTTCGTTGCCGTGGTCTTCTTGGCAGCTGTTGCCTTCTTGGCGGTCGTGGTCGTCTTAGTGGCAGCGGTCTTTGCCGGAGCCTTGGCGGACGGCTTGACCTCTGCGACCTCGGCCTTTACCTCAGGAGCGGCCTCGACCTCGGCGGCCTTCTTGGCAGCGGCGGTCGTGCGCTTGCGCGTGGTCGTTGCCTTGGCAGTAGTTGCCTTGGCAGCGGTGGCCTTGCTCACAGCGGTCTTCGTGGTCGTGGTCTTCTTAGCCGTCGTCTTGCGGGTCGCGGTCTTCTTAGCTACGGGCTTTACAGCAGGCTTGACCTCGACCTCTGCCTTGTGAGCAACCTCAGCCTTCACCTCAGGCTCGGCCTTTGCTGGCTCAGCCTCAACCGGCTTCTCTTCGGCCTTGGGCTCCTCAGCGGCCACCGGCACAGTAACAGCCTCAGGCTCGTCGACAACAGTCGCAGGCCTCTCAATCTCCGGGTGCATAAAGAAATACAGGTCCAGATACTTGTCGGCCGAGCGCGTCCAGCTAAAGTCCTGGCTCATGGCCTGCGTGACCAGCTGGTTCCAGGCATCGCGGTTGTCCCAGAACAGGCGTGCCGCGCGGAACACCGCGTCGCCCATCTCGTCGCCGTTAAAGTTACTAAAAGAGAAGCCCGTGCCCTCGCCGGTAAACTCGTTATACGGGATCACCGTGTCCTTCAGGCCGCCGGTTTCGCGTACGATGGGCAGGGTGCCATAGCGCATGGCGATGATCTGCGACAGACCGCAGGGCTCAAACTTCGACGGCATCAGGAACATATCGGCGGCGGCATACATGCGCTGCGACAGCGCAGGGTCAAACTCGATGCGTGCGGCCATGGTACCGGGGTACTTGTCCTGGAAGTAGCGCAGACCGTCCTCGTAGTCGCGGTCGCCGGTGCCCAGCACCGCCACCTGCACGCCGCCGGCCAGAATGCGGTCGAGCGCGTACATGACCAGGTCCATGCCCTTCTGGCGCGTCAGGCGCGTGACCATGACCATAAGCGGACGGTCGTCGCGAACCTCGAGCCCCAGCTCTTCCTGCAGCTTGGCCTTGCATACGGCCTTACCAGAACGGTCCTCCACGGTGTAGTTGGCGGCAATGCGCTTGTCGGTCGCCGGGTCAAAGTCCGCCACGTCAATGCCATTCAAAATGCCCTGCAGCGCATAGGAGCGCTCGCGCAGCACGCCGTCCAGGCCCTCGCCAAACTCGGGCGTCTGGATCTCGCTGGCATAGGTGGGGCTCACCGTGGTTATGGCGTCGGCATAGCGCAGGGCGCCCAGCATGTAGTTGATGCTGCAGGCATCGCAACGCAGCTGCGAGGCGGCCGCCGGAATGTGTGCCACACCCAGGATGTCCTCCATCACGGTGTCGCTAAACTGGCCCTGGAACGCCACGTTGTGGATCGAGAACACGGTCTTAACGCGGTCATACAGCGGCAGGCCCTGGTAAAACTCGCGCAAAAACACGGGCGCAAGTGCCGTCTGCCAGTCATTGCAGTGCAGGATGTCGCACTCAAAGCCGGCCGGCAGGTGCTGCAGGCTCTCGGTGATGGCCTTGGAGAAGAACGCAAAGCGCTCGCCGTCGTCAAAGAAGCCGTACGGATAGTCGCGCGCAAAGTAGCGCTCGTTGTCGATGAACATATAGGTGACGCCGTCGTGCTCGAGCTTCTCGAGTCCGCAGTACTCGTTGCGCCAGCCCAGACTCACGTAAAAGTCGGAGAAGTGCTCCATCTGCGCCTTGTACTCGTCCTTTATGGTGGCGTACTTGGGCACCATCACGATAACTTCGGCGCCGGCGCGCACAAGCGCCGCAGGCAGCGAGCCTGCCACGTCGCCCAGGCCACCGGTCTTTACAAACGGTGCGCACTCGGCCGAGGCAAACACGATCTGCATCTTTTTGCTGGAATCAGCCATATTGTCTCCCATGTTGCAATTCGAGAATAGCCGCCTGGCACAAACCGGGCGGCTATTCTACATGTTACGAGCGATGTTGCGGTGCCAACGTTAACGTACGATGGTGGTGTCGGAAGTTAACGGAGCCTTGCCCAGCACCAGGATGTTCTCGGGCGTGCCGCGAAGCTCGGTGTTGGTGGGGACCACGTTGTTCTTGTCCAGAATGGCATTCTCGACGCGTGCGCCGCTCTTGATGATGCAGCTCTGGTTGATGATCGAGTTGGTCACCGAAGCGCCTTCCTCGACCACGACGCCACGCGACAAGATCGAATTGCGCACGGTGCCCTTGATGATGCAGCCGGCCGAGATGATCGAGTTGCACGCGTGGCTGCCGGTCGCATAGCGCGAAGGCGGCACGTCATGAGCCTTGGTCAGGATCGGGCGCTCGGGGTCAAAGAGCTGGTCGGCGACGGTCTGGTCGAGCAGGTCCATGCTGCGGCGATACAGCGACTTCTCGCTAAACACGCCCACGACCTCGCCTTTGTACTCGTAGCTGCACACGTCGATGTTGCCAAAGTCGCCCTGGAGTGCCTCGAGCAGGTCCAGATAGTCGGCGGCCTGGTAGTGGTCGATAATCTCGAGCAGCGTCTCGCGGTTGACGATGCAGCAGTCCATGGAGGCGTTGTCGCCGTACACGACACCGGCGCTCACGCCCGTCAGGCGGCCGTTCTCGTTAATCTCGAGCTTGGTCTCGTCATCGACGTTGCGCGTGGCCTTGCAGTACACCACGGTCATCTGAGCGCCGGAGTTCTCGTGCGCCTCGATGATGGTGTTGAGGTCCATGTTAAAGATGATGTTGGTGCCCATCATCACGACATAGGGCTTCTCCGAGCGCTGGAACAGCGTCTTGTTGGAGATGATGTCGCGCAGCAGGAAGCGCATGCCGCCCTTGGTGGTGCCATACGCGTTGCCGGGCACCATGAACAGGCCGCCCTTCTTGCGGTCCAGGCCCCAGTCCTTGCCCGAGCCCACATGGTCGATCAGCGAGCGGTAGTTGCCCGGCATGACGACGCCGACGGTCTTAATGCCGGCATTCATCATGTTGGACAGCGGGAAGTCGATCAGGCGGTAGCGGCCCAAAAACGGAACGGACGCGATGGGGCGGTCCTTGAGCAGGACACTGCCGTAGGACGAAGAGTAGTTAGCGGTGATATAACCGATGGCCTTGCGATTGATCATCGGATCATTCCCCCTTCCCGATAACGACGTCATTTCCAACGACGGCCGTATCCTTGGTGGTATCGACAGAGCCGAGCTTCACGCCCTCTTCGACCGTGGAGTTCTCGCCCAAAATAGCGCGGCAGATGTGCGCGCCGCTCTTAACGTGCGCACCCGGCAGCAGCACGGAGTCCTCGACCACGGCGCGCTCCTCGATGATGACATCGGTCGAAAGGATCGAGTGGCGAGCGGTGCCGTAGATCTTGCAGCCATTGGAGACCAGGCAGTCGTCCAGGCGGCCGTCCGGGCCAATGTAGTGCGGCGGACGCGTGGTGATGTTGGACATGATGGGGAAGTTCTTGTCGAACAGATCGAACTCAGGGTTGTTACCCAGCAGGTCCATCGAGGTCTCATGGAAGCTGGCGATGGTGCCAACGTCCTTCCAGAAGCCGTGGAACTCGTAGCTGTACAGGCGCTTGTTCTCACCGAGCAGCTTGGGGATGATGTCCTTGCCAAAGTCGTGGCTCGAGCGCTGGTCCAGAGCGTCCTCCTCGAGCGCCTCGATCAGCACGTCGGCCGAGAAGATGTAGATGCCCATGGACGCGAGGTTCGAATCGGGCTTCTCGGGCTTCTCGGTGAACTTGGTGATGCGGCCGTCTTCGGGGTCGGTGGTCAGGATGCCAAAGCGGCTGGCCTCCTCCCACGGCACGGGCATAACGCTCACCGTGAGGTCGGCGTTGTTCTCAATATGCGTCTTGAGCATCTTGCGGTAGTCCATGCGATACAGGTGATCGCCCGAAAGAATCAGGACGTACTTGGGGTCGTTGGCCTTGATGTAGTCGAGGTTCTGCGTAATGGCGTCGGCCGTGCCCGCATACCAGGCGCCGCCTGTCTGCGTCTCGTACGGCGGCAGGATCGACACGCCGCCGTCGCGGCTGTCCAGATCCCAAGCTTCACCGGAGCCCACGTAGGCATGCAGCAGGTAGGGACGGTACTGCGTCAGAACGCCCACCGTGTCGATGCCCGAGTTGGAGCAGTTGGACAGCGAAAAGTCGATAATGCGGAACTTGCCACCAAAGCTAACCGCCGGCTTGGCGATCTTTTGGGTGAGTGCCCCCAATCGGCTGCCCTGTCCTCCTGCGAGGAGCATCGCGATGCATTCTTTCTTACTCATCGATTTCTCCTTCTGTCATCGATGTTCCTAACCCATTAGCGACGGGCGCGGCGCACTGTCACGCCCGTCGAGTAATGCCGTGCGGCAAAGGGAGCTCGCGCGCTTTATGCGTGCCAGATCTCGTCGCGATACTCGCGAATGGTGCGGTCGGACGAGAACCAGCCACTCGAGGCGGTGTTGAGCAGGGCCTTGCGGTTCCAGGTCTCCTGGTCGCCGTAGCTGCCCGTGAGGTTCTCCCATGCATCCACGTAGCTACGGAAGTCAGCCATGACTAGGTCGGGGTCGTTGTTGTTCATGAGCTCGTTGTAGATGCTCTCGAAGTTGCCCGAAAGACCCGCAAACGTGTTGTCCTTGAGCTCGTCCATCACGCGGCCCAGACGCTCGCGGTCGCCGTTGAGGGTATCCCACGCAAAGTAGCTGTTGGATGCCCAGAGCTGCTCGACCTCGGGGGCGGTCAGGCCAAAGATGGCCTCGTTCTCGCGGCCGGCCAGATCGGCGATCTCGATGTTGGCGCCGTCAAGGGTACCCAGCGTAATGGCGCCGTTCATCATGAGCTTCATGTTGGACGTGCCCGAGGCCTCCTTGCCGGCCGTGGAGATCTGCTCCGAGATCTCGGCGGCGGGGTAGATGAGCTGGGCGTTGCTCACGCGGAAGTTGGGGATAAAGCAGACCTTCATGACCTCGTTCACACGGGCATCGTTGTTGATGACGTCGGCAACGGAGTTAATGAGGCGGATGGTCTCCTTGGCAAAGGTGTAGCTCGAGGCAGCCTTGCCACTAAAGATGAAGGTCGTCGGCGTCACGTGGAAGTTAGGATCAGCGATGCGACGGTTGTAGATGTCCATCACCTTCATGATGTTCATGAGCTGGCGCTTGTAGGCATGGAAGCGCTTTACCTGGATATCGAAGACGGTGTTGGAGTCAATGACCAGACCGGTCTCGGCCTTAACGTAGGCGGCCAGGCGCTCCTTGTTAGCGCGCTTGGAAGCACCCACGGCCTTCAGGAACTCGGTGTCGTCCTTAAATTCCTTGAGTTTCTCAAGCTCAAAGGCGTCTTTGAGCCAGCCATCGCCAATGGCCTCGGTCACGAGCTTGGCGTAGGTGGGGTTGGCTTCGGCAAAGAAGCGACGGTGCGAGATGCCGTTGGTCTTGTTGTTGAACTTCTCGGGCGTCAGGGCATAGAAGTCCTTGAGCACAATGTTCTTGATGATGTCGGAGTGGATCTTGGCCACGCCGTTGACGCTGTGGCTGCAGATCACGGACAGGTTTGCCATGCGAATCTCGCCGTCCCACAGGATGGCGGTCTGGCGCAGACGCTCCTGCCAGCCCTCCTGCGTGGTGTCGAACGACTCGTGCCAACGACGGCTGATCTCGTCGATGATCTGGTACACGCGGGGGAGGAGCTTGGAGAACGTGCCGATGGGCCACTTCTCCAGAGCCTCGGGCAGGATGGTGTGGTTGGTGTAGCTCACGACCTGCGTCACGATGTTCCAGGCGTCGTCCCACTCGAGCTTCTTCTCGTCGATGAGGATGCGCATGAGCTCGGGGCCGCACATGGCGGGGTGCGTGTCGTTGGTGTGGATGGCCACAAACTGCGGCAGCAGCTCCCAGTTTTCGCCGTGCTCCTTCTCAAAGGTATCGAGCAGGCTGTAGATGCCGGCCGAAACAAACAGGTACTCCTGCTTCAGGCGCAGCAGACGGCCGTGCTCGCCGGCGTCGTTGGGGTAGAGGATGGCGCTGATGGCCTCGGCCTCGGCGCGCTCGGCATCGGCCAGGGCATAGTCGCCGCGGTTGAAGGCCTCCAGATCGAAGTGCTCCACGACCGGCTCGGCAGCCCAGACGCGCAGCTTGTTGACGGTCTCGCCGGCATAGCCCACCACGGGGATGTCATAAGGAACGGCCAGGATGTCCTGCGTGTCCACCGTGCGGTAGAACGTGCGGCCGTTCTCCTCAAAGCCCTCAACATGGCCACCAAACTTAATGGTCACGGCCTTGTCCTGACGGCGGACCTCCCAGGGATAGCCATGGGTGAGCCACTCGTCGGTGGTCTCGACCTGGCTGCCGTTGACGATCTCCTGCTTAAACAGGCCGTAGCGGTAGCGCATGCCGTTGCCATAGCCGGCGATGCCCTCGGCTGCCATGGAATCCAAGAAGCATGCGGCCAGACGGCCCAGGCCGCCGTTGCCCAGAGCCGGATCGGGCTCCTGGTTCTCGATGACGGACAGGTCGAAGCCCATGTCGTCGAGCGCCTCGGCGACCATGTCGCGCACGCCAAAGTTGAGCAGGTAGTTGTCGAGCAGGCGGCCGATCAAAAACTCGATCGAGAAGTAGTACACGCGCTTCTTGCCCTCGGCGGTGACGCGGGCGTCACTCTTGGTGGCAACGGTGCGCGCCTTCTCGGCCACGAGCTTGGCTAGGGCGTTAAAGCGGTCGAGGTCACTGGCGGCCTCGACGCTCTTGCCGCTAATGCTCATGACGGCATCGCGATAGAGCTCGGTAAACTCCTGCTTGTTGTCGAAGATCTTATTCATACGTTCCTTCCCCCGGGGATGTTTCTCCCGGAACGGTTATGACTTGTATCCTACGCCTCGTCGGGGCGGGTAATTACAGCTGTAACGGTTTTGTTACGCATCCTTGGCAGACGGCTTAACAGAAGCAGACTTGGCCTTGGTAGCGGCCTTTTTGGCAGCCGCAGGCTTGGGCTTCACCGAAGACATACGCTTTTTGGGCGCAGCCTTGGGCTCCTCGACCACGGGCGGCTTATAGCTGCTGGGACCGCGGCGCTTAAGCACCACGCCTGCCAGACCGGGCACCTTAATCTCAATGGAGTCCATCTGCCCGTTCCAGGGATAGGGCTCGCTCGAGCAGGTGTAGGGCTCCTCACCGGCGTATCCGCTGCCGCCAAACTCGGGACGGTCGGAGTCAAAGATGACCTCCCAGTCACCCTCGCGCGGCACGCCCACGCGGAAGCTCTCGTAGCTCGCCGGGTCAAAGTTGATCAGAATCACCAGATCGTCGTCGATGTCCTCGCCCTGGCGCACAAAGCTCACGATGGACTGCTTGGAGTTGTCCGCATCGATCCAGGTAAAGCCGTCGTCGGTGTAGCCGCGCTCGTACAGGGCGGGCTCGGCGGTGTACAGGTGGTTGAGTGCCTTGATAAACGCCTGATGATGACGGTGGGTCTCATACTCCTCGGTCAGGAACCACTGGATGGACTCGTAGTAGCGCCACTCAATAAACTGGCCGATCTCGTTGCCCATAAAGTTGAGCTTGGCACCGGGGTGCGTCATCTGGTAGAAGGCCAGCGTGCGCAGGCCGGCAAACTGGCGCCACCAGTCGCCCGGCATACGGCCGATGAGCGAGCACTTGCCGTGCACGACCTCGTCGTGGCTCAGCGGGCAAATGAAGTTCTCGGTAAAGGCGTACATGATGGAGAACGTGAGCAGGCCGTGGTTGCCTGGGCGCCACGGAAAATCGGTCTGCATGTAGTGCAGGGTGTCGTTCATCCAACCCATGTCCCACTTGTAGTGGAAGCCCAGGCCGCCGTCCTGCGGCGGATAGGTCACGAGCGGCCACGCGGTGGACTCCTCGGCCATCATCATCACGTCAGGGAAGTGGGCCTCCACGGCGCAGTTGACCTGGCGGATAAAAGCGCTGGCGTCCAGGTCCTCCTCGGTACCGTACTTATTGAACTTCTTTTGGCCGGGATCGTCGATGCCAAAGTTGAGGTACAGCATGCTGGACACGCCGTCCATGCGAATGCCGTCGACGTGGAAGTTCTCGAGCCAATACAGCACGTTGGAGACCAGGAAGGAGCGGACCTCGCCGCGGGCGAAATCGAACTTATGCGTGCCCCAATTGGGGTGAATCTCGTGCTCAAACAGCATGTGGCCGTTAAAGGTGGCAAGGCCGTGGGAGTCGGCGCAAAAACCGCCGGGAACCCAGTCCATGATCACGCCGATGCCAGCTTCGTGGCACGCATCGATAAAGTGCATGAGCTGCTGCGGGTCGCCATAGCGCGACGTGGCGGCATAGTAGCCGGTCGTCTGGTATCCCCAGGAGCCATCGAAGGGATGCTCCATGAGCGGCATGACCTCGATATGCGTGTAGCCCATATCGCGCACGTAGTCCACGAGCTCCACCGACAGGTCGTCGTAGGTGTAAAACTCGCCGCGCTGCGCGGGGAAGGGATCCATGGGGCCGGGGTAGTTGCCGTACTCGTCCGGCTCGCCCTGCGGCTCATCGCCGTGGCGCTTCCACGATCCGATATGCACCTCGTAGATGTTAAGGGGCTGTGACATGTGGTTGTGGCCGGCACGGCGCTTGAGCCATGCAGCGTCGTTCCACTTGTAGCTATCGAGGGTCCACAGCACGCTGGCGGTACCCGGAGGGCACTCGGCCTTAAAGGCATACGGATCGGCCTTATAGAGCTTTTCGCCCTCGTTGGTCTCGATGAGATACTTATAGAGCTGACCTTGTTCTGCGCCAGGAATAAAGCCTTCCCAGATAGCGCTCGTATGCACGGGCACCAGCGGGTTGGCTTCTTCATTCCAGTCGTTAAATTCGCCAATGACATGCACGCTCTTTACATCGGGCGCC
This sequence comes from uncultured Collinsella sp., assembly GCA_900546085.1. GTDB lineage: Bacteria > Actinomycetota > Coriobacteriia > Coriobacteriales > Coriobacteriaceae > Collinsella. The sequence goes on along the minus strand of URBS01000041.1, from coordinate 1,967 downwards.
CAAACGCAAAAGCGCCAGCCGCGCGTACGGTTCTGCGTGTCGGGGTGCGCGCCCATCTTTTCCCAGCTGCGCTCCCACGTGCCGATGCCAAATAGATAGACATCGTCCTTGGTGAGCTCCGGTGCGTGCGGGGCGGCTTTACGGGTTGCGGGCTTTTTAGCCGTTGGCTTTAGCTTTGTATCGCTCACGTTTGATCCCATCATGACGCGGCAGCGTGTTGCCTTGGTGACTAGATGCGAAAGGTCCAAGGCTGCACGAATCGAAGGGACGGCGATAGTTCTATGATTCGTTCCACCTCGCGTGCTCGGTGGAACTTTCGGCAGAAACTACGATAACACCTGTACGTTACTTTTATGAAGGAAAGTGGTTTTAGGGCGGCGTTTAATCGGTAAGCGCCATGTTTAGACCACTGGCAGAATTGCCGTGGTAAAACTCTTGACAGTTTTACCAATTAGGGTTTCAAGATTGTTAGTCTGACGTTTGGTAAAACGTTTTTAGCAGGATGTTTACCATTTGACATCGAAAGGTTCGTTTATGTCCCAGACCGCCGCCCCCAACGTTGCTTTTATTTTCGATTGCGACGGCACACTGGTTAATAGCACCCCCGTTTGGGCCTATGCCCAGCCCGAGTTATTGCACCGCCACGGAGTAGACGTGACGGTCGACGATTTTGCCCAGTTTGAGCATTTGTCGCTCGAGGACGAGTGCCAGGCCTACCACGACACCTGGGGCATTGGCGCAAATGGCGAGGAGCTCTATCGCGAGCTGAGCGACATTCTGATTGATGGGTACTCCAAGGTGCCGCCGCGCGAGGGGCTTCTGGCATTTTTGGAGCAGGCGAAGGCGGCGGGCATTGCCATGTGCGTTGCCACGTCTACGCCAGCCGAGCTGGTTAAGTCTGCGCTTGCGGGAGCCGGGCTCGATGCCTACATGGAGTTTGTGACCACCACCGGCGAGGCGGGACGCTCCAAGCAGTTCCCCGATGTGTATGAGCTGGCATTGCGCCGCCTGGAGGAGCGCCATGGGCATAAGTTTGACCGCGCATGGGTGTTTGAGGACGCCGTCTTTGGCCTTAAGAGCTCTGGCACCGCCGGCTTTAAGCGCGTGGGCATCTATGACCCGCACGGCCGTATGGAGCGCGACGAGGTGCGTGCCAACTGCGATATCTTTATCGATAGCTACGAGGACCTGGACTTGGTCCGCGTTCTTGAGTTTGAGGGCTAGGCGAGGGCTGTGGCTTGCAAGGTATTAGTGGTCTGCGGCTCGCCCGTGGTGGCGAGCACGGATTTGTTGCGTAGGCTAGCGGGGGAGTGCGACCATGTTGTCGCCGTGGACCGCGGCCTCGACGCGCTGCTGGACGCTGGCCTGGGCTGCGACGTGTATGTGGGGGATGCCGACACGGTGAGCGACGCAGGCCGTGCGATGGTCGATGCCGCCGCCGACTTTGAAGTTGAACGCCACGACCCCTACAAGGACTACACCGATCTGGCGCTGGCGCTCGATTCCGTCCGTCGCCGCTGGCCAGGTGCCGAAGTGGTTGCGACCTGCGCCACCGGCGGCCGTCCGGATATGGCGCTTTCCGTACTGGGCCTGCTCGCGGGCTACAATGACGCCCCCGTCTGGATTGCCGAGGATAAGGTGGTCGCCCGCATTCTTCACGCAGGTGAGTCGTGGACCATCGAGGGCGTCGAAGGCAAGACGTTCTCCATCATCGCTATTGCCCCCAACACCGAGGTAAGTGAACACGGCCTAGAATGGGAACTAGATCGCGCTCCGCTAGGCTTGTTAGCCGACACGGGCATCAGCAACGTCGTCAGGTCAACAGCCACAATCCAAGTCCACACTGGCACCGCCATCGCTTACCTATATCAATAGGCTCAATCGGCATTTAAAGTCTCACCCAAAAAAGTCCTTGCACGTCGAGTCAACTTCCCCTATAGTAGATCGGAAGAGCACACGTCTGAACT
>URBS01000040.1 GCA_900546085.1 uncultured Collinsella sp. | reverse complement strand
CGACCACCGAGATCTACACTCTTTCCCTACACGACGCTCTTCCGATCTTAAAGGACGAGATGCGCAACTGGCTGGCGCGCGCCTAGCGCTCAAGCTGGGCCAGCAGCTCCTCGACGACCTCGACGGCGTCCCCAACAACCTTGTACTGGGCAGCACCGAAAATGGGGGCATCCGGGTCCTCGTTAATGGCGATAATGCACTCCGCCCCACCGATGCCGGCAAGATGCTGGATGGCGCCCGAAACACCGATACTCACGAGAAGCTTGGGCGAAACCGATACGCCGGTCTGGCCAATCTGATGGCGATACTCCAACCAGCCGGCCTCCACGACAGGTCGCGTGCAACCAAGCTCGGCTCCCAGAGCCTCGGCGAGCCTTCGCATCAGGGGCAGATTCTTCTTGGAGCCAATGCCGCGGCCCACCACGACCAGGCGCTCGGCATCGGCGATCGAGGCCTGCTGCCTCCACTCCTCGGCGGGAATCGAGATCTCGACACGAGCCTTAGCATCATCCGCAAGCGATATCTGGGTGATCGTGCCGGAGCGGCCGTAGTCAAAGTCGGGTGCCTTAAAGATGCCGGGACGAACCGTTGCCATCTGGGGACGATGATTGGGACAGACGATGGTGGCCATCAGGTTGCCGCCAAACGCCGGACGCGTCTGTTGCAGCAGTCCCGTCTCCGTATCCATCGAAAGTACGGTGCAGTCAGCCGTAAGGCCCGTCTGCAAGCGCACGGCAACGCCGGGTGCCAGTTCGCGGCCAAAAGCGGTCGCACCGTATAGGATGGCCTCGGGTTTGCGTTCGGCTACCAAATCGCAGATCAAGTGGGCGTAGACCTCCGCATCGTTTTGACGCAGGCGCTCGTCGCGACAGGCCAGGACTTCGTCGGCGCCCGCGCAAACCAGATGCTCCAGGTCACCGAGAGAACCCTCGGGGCCCATACCGACCAGTGCCACCAGACGGCAGCCGCGAGCATCGGCAAGCTCGCGCCCCTTGCCCATGAGCTCGTAGGCCACGGGAGCCACGGCGTCGCGCTCGTCAGTCTGCACGAAGACCCAAATGTCTCGATATGCATCAAGGTCCACCGCACCAGCGGCCTCGTCACGCTCGATCGAGATAGCGTTGACAGGGCAGGCGTCGACGCACCCACCGCATAGGATGCAGCCGTCGGTTACGTGGGCGCATCGGTTGGGTCGCTCGCCTTCCACTACGATGCCGCCCGAGGCACAGGCGCGAACGCAGCGACCGCAGCCGATACAGGCTTCGCTATCGATAATCAGTCCGCTCATCTATGCCATCCCCTCGATAATCTTGGCAAGTTCTACCGCCTGCTCGGACGCCGTCCCCTCAACGGCCTTGCACGTTTGGTCACGGTCGGGCACAAACGAGCGCACGACCTGTGTCGGCGACCCGGCAAGACCGCAACGCGCGGGGTCGGCGTTCACGTCGGCGGCACTGACCACGCGCACGTCCGCCTCCTCTGCCGCGCGAATACCGGCAATACTCGGCATACGCAACTGGCCAATCTCCTTGGCAGTCGTCATCGCGCACGGCATCTCCAGGCACACCGTCTCCTCGCCGGCATCGCATCCGTGAACGAGCGCCAGCGAGCCACACGTCGTAAAGCCCGCGCTCTGCACGCAGCTCACGTCGGTCACGCAGGGAATCTCAAAGGCACCGGCAAGCTCAGGACCAATCTGGGCCGTATCGCCATCCACCGCCATCTTGCCGCAGATGAGCAGGTCGAAGTCCTCGTCGAGCGCCTCGATGCCGCACTTAAGGGCATAGGTGGTTGCCAGGGTATCGGCACCTGCAAAGGCGCGATCGGTTAGCAGCAGTGCGTCATCGGCGCCTCGGGCGATGCAGTCGCGCAGCAGCGACTCGGTCGCGGGGATGCCCATCGACACCACCGTTACGCGCACGTCCATGCCAAAGCCGATAAAGTCGTCTTTCAGCGCCAGCGCGCATTCGAGGGCGCTTGCATCGAACGGGTTAATGACCGCCTGTTTGCCATCACGCACGATAGTATTGGTCTTGGGGTCCATCTTGACCTCGGTGCTTCCGGGCACCGCCTTGACGCACACCACCATATGGAAATCGCTCATCTTCACGCGCCCCCCTTCTGGACGAGCTCATCCAAGAGCTTCTCCGCAAACAGGTTGCCGCGACCCAGCTGCCCGGCAGGATCGAGCTGGAGCTTTAGCCGCGCCGACTCGACCATGGCCTCGTGACCGTACATCGTCTCCAAGAAGCCCGCCTTGATCTTGCCGACGCCATGCTCGGCAGAAACGGCACCGCCCATGGCCGTGACCTCGGAAGCCCACTGGGCAAAGAGTTCTCCACCGCGACGGTAGTCTTGCGCATCGCGCGGAAGGATGTTCACATGCAGATGGTTGTTGCCGATGTGACCCCAGGCGGCAGATTCAAGCCCGCTTTCGGCCAACGTACGACGATAAAGGGCGATGACATCGGCAAGGCGTGCATTGGGCACCGACATGTCCGAACCCAGTTTGGTGATGGTGGGATCCGTGCGGCGACGCTCGTCGATAAGCATGTTGACGCTCTCGGGCACCGCGTGGCGGAAGAACCGCTGACACTCGCGATCGACCTCGGTGCGCGCGACCCATGTCGCATCGTCGCGGCCGCCCGCAAGCTCCAGCACCCATCCCAGGCGGTACAGCTCCTCGGTCGCCTGGGCCTCGTCATCGCAGTCGAGTTCCACATAAACACAGACCTTCGCCTCTTTGTCGAGCACCGGCAGCGAGGCAAACGCCGTCGACTGCTCGCGCTGGTGACGCAGAATATCCAGGGCGCCAGCATCGAAGTACTCGATGGCGGCCGCATGGGACAGGACGGGGCGCACGGAATCGGTAAAGGACACGGCCTTGTCTTCGCTATCGAAAAAGCAGCTCACACCCCAAACGACTGCAGGTGCCGCTTGCAGGGCAATCTCGAGCTCGGTGATAACGCCGAGCGTGCCGCAAGCGCCGATAAAGAGGTCGATGACGTCCATTTCGTCCGCAACGAAATAGCCTGAGGCATTTTTTGTCTTGGGCATGGTATAGCCGGGAAGATCGAGCTCGAGCGTACGGCCCGCTGCCGTCACGAGCGACAGGTGGCGGCCCTGGGCAAAAGCCTCGCCACGCTGAAGCTCAAGCAAATCGCCATCAGCCAGCGCGACGTGGAGTCCCGTGATATGCGGGCGCATGGGACCGTAGGCGTAGCTGCGGGCACCAGAGGCGTTACATGCCGCCATGCCGCCCAGACAGGCAGACGTCTCGGTGGGATCGGTGGGAAAGAACTGCTCGGGGGCCTCTTGGAACTCCTCGTAGGCCTCAAGCGATGCCTGGTCCCAACCAGCAGTCGGCAGCACCTTCTTGCTCAGCTGCTTGCGCAGCTCCGAGAGCACAACGCCCGGCTCCACGCGCAGCAGAAATTGGCCTTGTTCATCGCGGCGAAGGCCCAAGTAGCGATTCATACGGGAAGTATTGAGGATATGCCCGCCGTGGGGCACGGCACCGGCGGCAAGGCCGGTTCGGGCGCCCTGAACCGTTACCGGGACACGCTCGGCATGGAGCTTTTCCAAAATGGCACGGACCTCGTCTTCCGTTGTCGGAAACGAGATGCTCGAGGCCTCGCCCGATGCGCGAGACTCATCGCGACCATACTCTTCGAACTCGTCGGTGAAGGGTTTGATGGTTGCAGACACGCGAACTCCCCCTTTAGCTAACTACAGTGTTTGCAGGGAGATGTTACCGCATCGTTTCGTCGACGTGTTTGAGACCGTCTCCATAATTGGCGATTTTTACGTTCGTGCAATTCGGCGAGCGGCTTGATTTCCTCGGCAGACGATGCTTTTGACACATATGGCCCCGCCGTCGCCGACCGCGCGATTGTCACTCGAAAAAAGTTGGAGTATTTTTTGCCGCCTTTTACCTGCGGAGACACCAATCCGTCAAGCATTTGGTCAGCAATTGGTCAAGTAGCGGCTGATACCGTCGGCATCGACAGCCAAAACCGACAGAAGTTTTGGCCCCAGAAGCAGGGAGGTTCCCATGGCATATTACTGGCCCCAGTACGGCATCGCCATCGAAGTCGACGACGATCCCCATCTCCTGCCTTTCGACGAAGAGGCATTCCCCGATACGACGGTCTACCACGTTACCACCGATGTGATCTGCGACCCCGAGTCGTTCTCGGCGCTCGCCCACCACATCGCGCATATCCACGACATCGAGCTCCCTCCCGACTTCGACGAGCTTGTCTACTCGCGCCGCCTGATGCTTCACATGCTCTTTGGAGCGGACCCGTCCACCTTTGCGCGCGTCTATACCACCAAGGATGCCGCATGAGCGCAAAGAAGCCGCCCCACTTTGCAGGCCTGGGTCGTCGCAAGAAGCTCATCGTTGCCTGCTTGGCCATCGTCTGCGCCCTTGTCGCCGTAGGACTATACGCTTGGCAGTCGCAGCCCGTACCCGAGGCGGGCGCTTCGGTTACGACGGCCGAGGGCAAAACGCGTCAGGAAATCCAAGATGAGCTCGACGCCATCGTCCGCGACAACATGATGACGATTTCGGTCGCACCGGTCGCCCAGCTGCAAAAAGGCGGCAAGCTGCGCGTCAACGTGCAAAACGTCCAAGACAATAAATTTCCCCAGCGATTCCGCGTCATCCAAAACGACGAGACCATGTACGAATCCGGTGTGGTCGAGACCGGCAAGACAATCGAGACGTGCCCCGCCGGCGACATCAAAGAAGGCGAGGCATACATCGAGATCCAGGCACTCGATGCCAAGACCCTCGACAGCCACGGCAATCCGACACGTGTCAAGGTACGGGTTGAGCAAGCCGAGAACTAGCTTTTTCGACCGACGCGGCACCGCACGCAATTCACCAGCATTCGTCCAATCATCGCGGGGACGGCCCGCGGCGAATAGAAAGGAACGACCATGGACATCACCAGGAACATGAACGGAGCCAGAGCGCTCGTCGTGGGCGCAGGGCTCGCGCTCGCGCTCGCAATGGGCGCCTCCCCGACGCCAGCTCTGGCAGCCGGGCGCGTTGGAACCACGAAAGTAATGGTCAGGACCGAGATCGACAACGTGGAGTTCAAAGTTCCGACGGTTATTCCCTTCGTCGCCAAGGCCGACGGCACGCTTCAGGGCCCCTCAGAAGACGCGACCACCATCGACAATCATTCGGCCTACGGCATCCATGTCACCAACATGAAGATCGACGCCATGAACACCTGGACCATTGCCGCCGACGCCAAGGCCGGAACCGCGCAGAATTCCATCGACTTTAAGGTCGGCCCCGACGGTGCACTCCAGAACGCCAGCGCCGCAATGCAGGAGACGGGCCTCGATCTTTCCAAGAATGCAGCCTTCGACATGGGCTACCAGGGCATTGCCGGCGGCACGGACAAAATTAAGCTCAAGACAAGCGGAAACGTCGCCCGCGTCACGCGCGACATCTTCCGCGTAACCGGCGAAGGCGATCAGGTTGCAACGATCACCTGGACGGTCGAGCCCGGTGCGCACACGGCATAAGGCCGTCGCCCTGGCCGCCGCCGTCAGTATCCTAGCGTTTGGGCCAGCCATGGCCTTTGCCCAGCAAGAACAGGCGCAGGCCGCCACGCAAGTGACGGTCGACCTCTCGGAGCTCGACCGCGGCAACTGCAAGGAACCGTTGGCACAGACAGACGACAGACGATGGCTCTTGGCAGCAGGCGCCACGGCAGCAGGCGCGGGAACCGCCGGCCTCGGTCTGCACATCAAACGCAGCCAGAAACGAAACACGGACAGGCCGCACTAAATTAGCTAAGGAGACCCCATGGCATCGAAGAACCTTTTGCCCGTCGTCGCACTCTGCGGCGCGCTCGCAACCGGAACGCCTGTCGCCGCTTGGGCGACTCCCGTCATGGCAGATTCCTTACCAGCAGCCCTAAGCTCCGCACCAAATCCGTCGAGCGCCATTGCGTGCAAGCGTTTTTCGATCGCACAGGCCGCAATCTCAACCTCGGGATGCCTTCGTCGTAATACGGACGGCTCGATAGTCGTGGATATCAATCGTTCGAACAAGGCAAACGGCTCCCAGGCGGGGTGCGCCGTCTGCACGTGGCGCTCGATTGTGCTCGATGCAGATGGCGATCCGTGCGATTTGGGGTTGCGCATCGATATCGCTTCGGTCGATGACTCGGCGAACGGAGCAAAGGTCGCCTTCGACGGTGCGTTTTTCGAGAAAGGAGGCGGTATATGTCTGGGCTGCGCCGCCGCGAATGCAGACGATGTGCAGCCCACCCTCTCATTCACGGCATCGCTGCGGCTGACCAAGGCGGGCACCGATGCCATCGCGGCGGGAGAAGCATCCCTGCTGTTCTACGCCACCAGTACCGAAGACACAGGCATTCATTTCGAGAAGCCGGCCGGATCGCTCAGCCTTACGCGCGGGACGGAGGCAGGCCCTATTGCGATCGATACCCACACGCTAGGCAGGCAACGCATTCTTGCCGACCCGGCGCTTCTCGAGATGGAGTGGAACGGATCCGGAGCCGTCGGGATTGTCCCCTCCGCGCTTGACGCCAAGACGCTCCCCTCAAACGACGAACCCATCAACGCAACCATACAAGAAGAGAGCACGGACAAAGAAGCAGGTGCGGGCGACACGCCGTCGCCGACAAACAGCGTCCCAGCTTCTTTCGAAGCACCGAATGAGCCCGCTACCGGTCCAAACGATCCCGAGCTCGCGGACAGTCTGGGGCTTGCTGATCCTCAGGAGATCGATGAAGGTAACTGCTGCGTGCTTGCCGCCCTCGACCACACAGAGGTCATCGATGCTGCAAACATCGAAGTTGCCGCCGCCAATCAGCCCGTCCGCAAGTCGGCCATCATCGCATTTCCCGAATCCATCGAAGTCGTCTATTTGCCATCGGGCGAGGTCGTGGCCCCAACGCTGCTCACCTTGTTGGGCGCCAAGAATACTCGAAACGAAATTAAAAAGGTCACGGTTGTCGACCCTGCAACCACCGCTAAACTGCGTCTATACGCCGTTGCCCCAGACGGAGGCAAGACCTTGGAATTCGATGGCGACACACTTCTAGCCTGGCGACGTCTGGACATTATGCAAGACGTCTCGTATCAGATCGAACTCGAAGGGTTTGATCGTGCCCGCGATGCCAATATTATCGCCGCGGCTATTGAATCCCCGCAGCGGCTTATGACACTGCGCTTTGACTACTACCCCTATGTCCCGACAACCACCTGAGGCTTAAATGCTGCGCTTCATTCCTAATACCACTTATATAACGTATTAGATGAGTCGCGATGTGCCTCGCATTTCGTTCTGCTACGATTGCCACGTTGGCATCAATACAGGAGGGCTCATGCCGGGCTTGGGAACAATCATCAACGTTGCGCTTTTAGTTGCGGGCGGTCTTTTGGGATTAGCGGGCGGCCGCTTCATTACACCGCGCATCCAAGACACGCTCATGAAAGCATCGGGGCTGTGCGTCCTGTTTATCGGCCTGGGCGGCACCATGCAAAAGATGCTCATCATCGATGGAAAGGCGCTAGCGACCACCGGTACCACCATGCTCATCGTCTCATTTGCGCTCGGTTCGCTCATCGGCGAGGCCATCAACTTGGAGGCCGCCATCGAGAACCTTGGCGAATGGCTCAAGCGCAAGACTGGCAGTGAGGGCGATAACGAGTTCACCAACGCTTTTGTCTCGACTTCACTCACCGTGTGCATCGGCGCCATGGCCATTGTGGGATCGATCCAGGACGGCCTGCTCGGCGACTGGTCAACGCTTGCCCTAAAGGGCGCACTGGACTGCATCATCGTCTGCACCATGACGGCCTCGCTTGGCCGCGGCTGCATCTTCTCCGCCCTGCCCGTCGCCGTGTTCCAGGGGACGATCACGTTGTTTGCCGGCGCGCTCTCCCCCATCATGACCACAGCAGCCCTCAACAGCCTTTCGCTCGTAGGCTCCATGCTCATCTTCTGCGTCGGCGTCAACCTCATCCGTCCTCAGACCTTCCGCACGGCCAATATGCTTCCCTCCGTCGTCATCGCCGTCATATACGCCCTCCTGTTCTAAATCTATCAACGCAGCGGTATCTCGAACATCTGTTTGATGCTGTGCTATGATATGAGGTCACCGTAGCTGCGTTCGAGAGGAGGAGCGGTGGCCGACCAGGACATCAAGATGCTCATCGAGCGCATTATGGCCGAGGCCCGAACCCATCAGTCCGCCCGCTTCTCAAACGAAACCTACGCAGACGAGCCGATTCTCAAAACCGGCCGACAGATGCAGAATTTCCTTCCCGACCAGTACCGCAAAATGCGTGAGATATCGCGTTGGCAAGAAGACCCCAAGGGCGGCGCGGGGCGTTGGCTTTCGGAAGCCGAGCTTTTTTACCGCCAGGGCCTGCTGATGGCCGACTTTGAGGACGACTGTCCCTACAACGGCACCTTTAAGTCGTACTTTCCCACCTACAACGCCATGAGCGACCGGCAACTGCGCGGCTACTTTACCTGGCGTGCCCAAGTGCGCCGCGGAACCGTCGAGGAAACGTCTACGTCCTTTGCCTTTCTGTATCTCTATGAGCTGATCTGCGGCATTGGCGTAGATAATCCACTCGATGGTTTTAACAAGATCAAGGCTTTTTGGGATGTCTATCGCGCCTTCGAGCCCGGCATCGACCGGTTTGCGCGCGTGTGGCTGCAAGATTACGCCGTGTTCCACGGGCTCGACCCCAAGCTGCTTCGCGACTCTAAAACCGTCATGTTCGATAACGCCCTTATCGAACTGCGGCGCGCGGCACGAGACCTTGTACCAGCACCGACGCCGTCGGACCCGGCACCCAAGCGTCGCAAAACCTCCGAGCCCACGCTCCCCCTTCCGCCCGATGAGGTGCGCGAGGAGCGACTCATGGCCGCCATCAACGCCCTCTCCACGTACAACCTAAGTAGCTCGCGGCTCGACCGCAGCCACCACCGCGATCTGCGCCACGTGGCGTGCGCCGTGTATGTCCGCATGGCGCGCTACTATGACACGCACCGAAAGACCGGCATCGTGGCAAGTTTATTTGGGGAGGAGACGGCAATGCCCTACACCATGTTTGCCTCGGCCGTATTCTTTGCGCCCGAGCGCCACGAGGACTGCGAATACCGTCTGGACCCCATCCATATCTACCGTTGCCAAAACGGTTTTTGGGAATGCATGCGGATTCACGGCAGCAGACAAAAGAGCAGCAAACTTGGCGAGATGATGCGCGCCTGCGACCAACGCCTGCGCCTGGCCCTGGACCCTGCCCATCCCCTGAAGGAAGAAAAGGTCCCCAAATATCTGGCCAAGATTATCGATGACGAGATTGTGGCATGGCTTTCGTGGGACGCCGCACACCAGCCCGTCAAGATCGATATCGATTTGAGCCAGCTGGGGCACATTCGGAGCGCTGCCGCACAAACGCGCGAAGCGCTTTTGATCGACGAGGAACGCGAGGACGGCGCGTCCGCAGAAGCCGAGGCAGCGGACTCAGGGCAACCGGAAGCCGAGCCCGTAGCCGACGCGATGGTCGAGGCGGTCGCGGCGGCCGCAGGGCAGGACGAGTCCGACGAGCCGACCATATCCACCGAACAGTTTGGTGTCGTGGCACCGCTTCTCGCGCCGACGCCCGCGTTCGCAGCTGCTACGCCCGCTGACGCCACAAACGAACTCGCGCCCGCCGCAGACGCCTATCTCCGCGCGCTGCTCGAGCACAACGCAGTACAGGCGGAATCGGCGGTAGTGCAATCGGAGCAGAGCGAGGACATGCTCGTCGATACCATCAACGAGGCGCTCTTTGACCTGGTGGGCGACACCGTAATTGAATTTAGCGCGGCAGGGCCGCAGATTATCGAGGACTACGAAGCAGACGTGAGAGGATACCTAGACCATGAGTGATACCGCATCCGCAGCACCTCGCGTGCCCAAGCGCGTCGCTGCCGTCATTCTCAACTCGCTCAAGGGCGGCGTGGTCCCGCGCATCGGCCTTCCTTACATCACCGTAGGGCGCGAGGTCGAGATCCGCGCCCTGCTCACCGATCTGAGTCTCATCGCCGACGGTGGCGCGAGCTTCCGCTTTCTGGTCGGTCGTTACGGCGCCGGCAAGAGCTTTTTGCTCCAGACTATCCGCACGCACGCCATGGGCGAGGGATTCGTCGTCGCTGATGCCGACCTGTCGCCCGAGCGCCGCCTGCAGGGCGGTCAGGGACAGGGTCTTGCCACCTACCGCGAGCTCATCCGCAATATATCGACCAAGACGCGCCCCGAGGGCGGTGCGCTCAACCTTATTCTGGATCGCTGGGTCGCCTCGTGTGCCGACGTCGACGAGTCGGTCGTCAATGCCCAACTGGCCCCGCTCGAGGAGATGGTCCACGGCTTCGACTTCACCCGCATGCTCCGCCGCTATCGCATGGCCGCATCCGGGGGCGACGAAGAGACCATGAGCCGCGTGACCAAATGGATTCGCGGCGAGTACCGCACCAAGAGCGAGGCACGCGCCGAGCTGGGCTCCTCGACCATCATCAGCGATGACGACTGGTACGACTACGTCAAACTCATCGCGCGTTTTTTGGTTTGCAGTGGCTACAAGGGCATGCTGGTGCTCATCGACGAGCTCGTGAATCTGTATAAGATTCCCAATGCCATCACGCGCCAGTACAACTACGAGAAGATCCTGACCATGTACAACGACACACTTCAGGGCAAGGCACAGTACCTGGGCATGATCATGGGCGGCACGCCAACCTCCATCGAAGACCGCCGCCGCGGCGTGTTCTCCTACGAGGCTCTGCGCAGCCGACTCGCTCAGGGTCGCTTTGCGCGCGAGGACCTTAAGGACATGCTCGCGCCCATCATCCGCCTGCAGCCGCTCACCTACGAGGAGCTACTGGTGCTCATCGAAAAACTCATGCAAATTCACGCTGGCTACTTTGGCTGGACGCCCACGCTTACCGAGAACGACTTGGTGGACTTCCTCAAGATCGAGTTCGGTCGTGTGGGAGCCGACACGCATCTGACGCCGCGTGAAGTCATTCGTGACTTTATCGAGCTGCTCGATATCCTGTGCCAAAACCCCGACGCCAACGTGGCCGAGCTGCTGCAAAGCGTCGGCGGCGACGCGCTGGCGCCGGCAGCCGCAACAGGCGACACCGATACCGCAGACGGCGACCGTAACTTCGCCGAATTCACCATCTAACCTGCCAAAAAGGGACAGGTTTATTTTGGCAGGCTCTATCTGGGCAAACGTTGAAGCAGTAATGCAGCAAGCCACTGCCCGCCGCGTTGAGAGATTCGCTTTTGAAAGGAGGCCTCGTGAACGCCTTTGACCGCTACGCCCCGTTTATCCAAGACTTCATCTACTCCCACGATTGGGAGAGCTTGCGCTCTATCCAGGTTGCGGCAGCTGATGCCATCTTTAACACGCAAGATAATGTGCTCCTGACGGCATCCACGGCTTCCGGCAAAACCGAGGCAGCCTTCTTTCCCATCCTGACCGAATTTTGGGAGAACCCGCCCGCGAGCGTGGGCGCCCTCTACATCGGCCCCCTCAAAGCGCTCATCAATGATCAGTTCGTCCGTCTCAATGACCTGTGCGAAGAAGCCGACATCCCCGTCTGGCACTGGCATGGCGATGTCTCGCAGTCGCACAAGGCCAAGCTCATCAAAAAGCCAAGCGGCATCTTGCAGATTACGCCCGAGTCGCTCGAGGCGCTCTTAATCCATAAGCACATGGCGATCCCGCGCATGTTCTGCGACCTACGCTATGTGGTCATCGATGAGGTCCACTCACTCATGCGCGGCGACCGTGGCGGGCAGACGCTCTGCCTTATCGAGCGACTCTCGCGCATGGCCGGCGTACAGCCCCGACGCATTGGCCTTTCGGCCACCATCGGCGACCCCGAGCGCACGGGCGCTTTTCTCTCGAAGGGAACGGGGCGCGACTGCGTTATCCCCCGCTTTGAGGAACCGCGCCGCGTGTGGCGCATCTCCATGGAGCACTTCTACAACTCGGGCCCCCAGGCTCAGCAACGAGGATTCGTAGGCACAGGTCCACAAGAAGCCGAGGTGCTTGCTTGCGAGCGTATTGAGACGGCGGCGCCCGCGGCGCTGCCCGCATCCGGACAAGACATGTGCCACAGCGGACAGCTTACACAGGAAGAACACCGTCAACGTCGTGAGCAGGCGCGGGGCAAGGCCGCTCCCAAAGACCGTCGCACTTCCTCGGCCCCCGAGGGCGAAGTCGACATCCCACGTGCGACCGAGCAGGCGCTTCTCAACCCCACCGACACGGCGCCCGACAACGCCGACCCCGGCATGGGTTATATCTTTGAGCATACGCGCGGCCGCAAATGCCTGGTCTTTGCCAACACGCGCGAGGAGGCAGAGGCCGTGTGCTCCATGCTGCGCAGCTACTGCGAGAGCCGGCACGAGCCCGACCGTTTTCTCATCCATCACGGCAATCTTTCGGCATCGCTACGCGAGACGGCCGAGGAGCTCATGCGCGACGAGGAGCAGACGCAGACAACCGTCACCACCTCTACGTTGGAGCTCGGTATCGATATCGGCCGCCTGGAGCGCGCCTTCCAGATTGACGCGCCGTTTACCGTCAGCTCCTTTTTGCAGCGCATGGGGCGCACAGGCCGTCGCGATCTTCCGCCCGAGATGTGGTTTGTCATGCGCGAGGAAGAGCCCGAGCCGCGCACGATGATGCCCGAAACCATTCCCTGGAAGCTCCTGCAGGGTATCGCGCTCGTACAACTCTATCGCGAGGAAAAGTGGGTCGAGCCACCCGAGCTCGATCGTCTCCCCTACAGCCTGCTCTATCACCAGACTATGTCGACCCTCGCCAGCACCGGCGAGCTCACGCCGGCCGAACTTGCCCAGCGCGTGCTCACGCTCAGCTATTTCCACCGTGTCTCGGCAGACGATTACCGCGTGCTGCTACGTCACCTCATTAAGATCGACCATATCCAGGTCACCGAAGGTGGCGGGCTCATCGTGGGTCTCGCGGGCGAGCGCATCATCAACAACTTTAAGTTCTACGCCGTGTTCCAGGAAAACGAGGAGTTTACCGTCCGGAGCGAATCGGCCGAGCTGGGCACGATCGTTAATCCGCCCCCGCCCGGTGAGCGCATCGCCATCGCTGGACACTGCTGGATTGTCGAGGAAGTGGACTGGAAGCGCCACACTGTCTTTGCCACGCAGGTCAAGGGCCGGGTGCCGGCCTACTTTGGCGACTGCCCCGGCGACATTAACACGCATGTGCTCGAGCGCATGCGCAAGGCGCTCAACGAGCACGCGACATATCCGTACCTTACGGGTAACGCACGGGCCCGCTTGGCGCAGGCTCGTCATACGGCCGAGATTTCGGGCGCGGGGACCAAGCCGCTCATTAACCTGGGTGGCGACACCTGGGTGCTCTTCCCCTGGCTGGGCAGCTACGCCTTTTTGGCACTCGAGCGCATGCTCAAGATTAAATGTGCCGCTGAGCTGGGCCTTCGCGGACTCGACCCGTCCCGCCCGTACTTTATGCAGTTTAAGATGAAGGCCGATGAGGAGACGTTCTTTGAGGTGCTCGCCGCCGAGGCCGAGAAGGACTTCGATCCCATCGAGCTCGTCTATCCTGGCGAGGTGCCTTACTTTGACCGCTACGACGAGTTTGTTCCCGAAGAGCTCGTGCGCAAGGGCTTTGCCGAAGGCGTGCTCGACATCGAGGGTATGAAGCAGCGCGTTCTCGGCTGGCGCGACCACGCCTAAGACCAGTCTTTTTTGGGACGGGGAGACTTACTTGTCGTGAAGGACGGTGCCGAGGAAGTCGGTGTCGAAGGGCACGGCTTCGGCAAAGGCGTAGTCGCCGTCGCTGGCGATGAGCAGGTAGTTCTCCTCGCCGCCGAACTCCGTATCGCCACAAGGCGCCACCCAAGCGCGGTTGAACACCTCAAGTGCCGTGGCAACGCAATCGCGCAGGAACGTCACATCGCTCCCCTCGTTTGCGCTCACGATATTGGCAACGTAGATGCCGCCGGCATTCAGGCTGCCCCGCACCAGGCGCAGCGCCTCAACGGTCGCCAGCTCGCGCACAGGCTCGGCACCGCCAAAGCAGTCGCTCACAACGACGTCGTAGCGACGATGGCCCACGCTCGTCACACCCAGATACGAGCGAGCCTCGGCGGTAATCACCCGCAGGCGATCGCCCACCGCGTGCTCCAGTTCATCCAGATAGAACCAACGGCGCGCCAAGCGCGTTATCTCTCCGTCATACTCGATGACGTCCATACGCAAGCCCTCATGCGACAACAGTGCAAACTTGGGATAGGAAAACCCACCGCCGCCGAGCATAAGCATGCGGTCAATGCCGTGACCATAAGCGTCGCGCATTGCATCCTCGGCCTCAAACACATCGTCAAATGCACGATAGTACGCAAAGGCCGGCTCCGCCCAACGATCGCCAACATAGCTCGCGCTTTGGTAGACGCCGCCCTGCACGAGCACACGGACCTCGTCACCGCCCTCATTGTGCATGCGCTTCACCCGCGCCAGCCCGTTGCGGGTCCTCGCGACCTGCAAACAGGCAGCGCGAACAGCGACGGCGGCCGCACCAAGCGCCGCGGCTCCCAGGGCAACGCCGGCAACGACGCCGGCAGAAACACTCGGCTTGTTCATCTAGAGCTCCTTTTGCAGATAAAGGCCATGGTCATAAAATCCAAGATGGCGATAGTACTCGCGCGTACCGATCGCGCTGATCACGTTGATGTACGTATAGCCAGCGTCCCGAGCTATCTGGCACGCACGCTCCACGAGCAAACGTCCCAATCCATGGTGCTGCGCTGCCTGGCCCTGATCGCCCACGCGCGCCGCCATGCCATACACGTGCACCTCACGAATCATCGCCTCGTCCGGCATCGTCGGCAGCTCGTCCGCATGCGCGGCAACAAACGAACGGTCGGGCAGCGACAGGCGCAAAAAGCCGGCAATCTTGCCTTCGGGCGTCACCCACTGCAAAAAGCGCTCGTGCGTCACCGGCGTCTCGTACGCTACATCCTCGTCAAGGGTCAACTCGCCCAGGTCGGCACCCGCCGTGCTGATCTCGCGATAGCGA
>URBS01000039.1 GCA_900546085.1 uncultured Collinsella sp. | reverse complement strand
CTGCCGTCCTGCGGAAAGATTTGGGGGCAAAGCGCCTGGCCTCCCTACGTTAACTTCGCTGGCGGCGGCTACAGGGACCTTCGCTCTGTAAAAGCGCCGGGCTGATAGTTTGGCTTTTTATTGATAGGGGCTCTTACTAGGCTGGAGCACTTCCCAGAGGCGGGCATCGGCTGTGTGCTTGGTTTAGGCGGCGCTGGATTCTTTGAATTCAAAGACTGGTTCTAGGAGGTCTTCGATGTTGCAGTGGAGGGCTTTTGCTATGGCTCTTACGCTTGTTACCGAAGCTTCATTGATGTTTCTCTGGCGCTGCTCGTACATTTGGATTGAGCGGAGTGACACACCCGATTCGTACGCTAGGTCTTGTTGGGTTTTCTTAAGCTTCTTTCTCGCTAACGCAAGTTTGGTTTGCCTGGACGCTTTTTTCGCCATATCGCAGACGAGGCGAGCCACGCGTTCCTCCGAGGCTTCGTGCCAGGGGTAGTACAGACTGCGTAGCACATCGAATGGAACGACATGCAGCAAATCTTCGAAAGACTCTCCTAGGCGCCACTGCAGGTATGCCAGTATCCAGCCCGCCCAATATTCCGGCGTCTTCTCAAATCGATAGGCGCAGTCCGGTATAGGCCCGTTTTGATAGCCCGACCTTTCGGCGATAAGCGCGAACAGCTCAACGCCCGATTTTCCCGACACTACCCATGCGTTGCCGCGTTCGAACTCGCGAGCTACGCCGCTCAGGCAAAAGAGTTCAGCAACTTCCGATCCTTCTGCTCCGTAATCGTTAACGGCATAGTCGAAGCAATCCCCGAGGTTGTTCATTGCGTCCTCAAGGTAATAGACGGGATATGTCCTACTCGGCCCACGATCCGTTAACTCTTGGATCATTTAAATCAACCCTCCCTGACATCAAATCCCTAATGTCGACACCCTCGGTGTCAAATCCGTTTACCGTATCCAGGTACTTACGTCGAGCGTTCTGTTCTCGCTCAAATCGTTTGGGATAAAACTCAGCTCCCGAGGCCTGCTTCCAATCGCGAAACCTGATCGCCGAGAACGCGCGCTCACTCATAAGCGCATATTGAATGCC
Source organism: uncultured Collinsella sp. (assembly GCA_900546085.1). Taxonomy (GTDB): domain Bacteria; phylum Actinomycetota; class Coriobacteriia; order Coriobacteriales; family Coriobacteriaceae; genus Collinsella. The sequence continues at coordinate 14,354 of URBS01000039.1, read as the reverse complement.
CAAATCCCCCAAAAACATAATGCGCTGCAATTGCCTGAGCGAAATCATGCCGTTAACGAACTGTCTTGCAAACGAAAAGTAGGAATCGTCAGCGCGATAGCCTCGAATAACGTCATAGGGAGAAATATCAATCAGGCAGTTGTCCAGCAAATACCGAAGTCCTTCGCGTGCCAGCGGCGTCGAGACATTAAACTCCCGGTTGTCGGCCAAAATCGCAAGCCAATTGAGGATTGAAAACTCCCCAGACTCTAAATCCAAGACCGAAAGGCCATCTAAATCAAGCTCATATCGATTGGCAATGCCATCAGACTCGGTCCGGCATGCCCATTCCATTGCCATTTCCTCATGTGGTGTGCAATAAAACCCGCGTCCATAGTCATTGAATTGCCTGCATTTATCCAATGATGGATGCTCGACAACAACCTCCGACCCGTGCCAAAGCTCCATATCGACCTCCTAAAAATATCACCCCAGTGATAGTTTACCAATAACTATCACTGGGGTGATATAGATGAGAGCTTTTGAGGGGCTGCAGCCTGACTAGAGGCAAGCCTCGGCGATGCGCTTTTTTAGTTCGTCGATGCCGGTGCCGGTCTGGGAGCTCGTAATGATCACGTTTTCGGCCGGGACGTTGAGCTGCTTTTTGATGGCTGCTGCCTGGCGGGCCTGCTGGGTACGGCTGAGTTTGTCGGCCTTGGTGAGACAGACGATAAAGTTGAATTCGTTGCCCTGTAGGTAGTCGATCATGTCGTGGTCGAGCTTGCTGGGATCGTGGCGAATGTCCACCAGCGACACAACCAGGTTAAAGCTGCGCTCGGAGTCGAAGAAGTCACCGATGAGCTCGGCCCAACGGTCGCGCTCGGCCTTGGAGCGACGGGCGAAGCCGTAACCCGGCAGGTCCACGAAATGCACGTCGTCGGCCTCAAAGAAGTTGATGTTGCTCGTCTTGCCCGGCGTACTGGAAACCTTGACCAGGTTCTTGCGGCCAAAGAGCTTGTTCATAATCGACGACTTGCCCACATTGGAGCGGCCGACAAAGCTCACCTCGGGGCAGGTGGACTCGGGAATCTGCGAAACCTTGCCGTAGCTGGCGACGAACTTGGCAAGCTGGTAGTTAATGGAATCGGCCATGGACACTCCTTGGTCGTAGGTTCTTACAAAAGAGCGCGCTATTGCGCAGCAGCAATGCGGCGGACGATATCGAGCGTGATGTCACTTGCGACACGCGCGTACTCGAACAGATCGAACTCTCGGTCGCAAATTGCATCGTACGCCTCGTCACAATTATCGCTGATAGCGCGCAACACCAGGCAATCGACACCATTTTTGGTTGCGACATGGGCAATTGCCGCGCCCTCCATGCCGACACAATCGGCATGCGTCGCCTCGATAGCGTCGTTGCGCATGGCGGTGCCCGTCACAAAGCGGTTACCCGTGGCAATCGTGCCGACCAGGAATTGTTTGGCTCCCTCGTTCGAAGCGGCTGCATTTGTCGAAGCATCAACAAACCCACGCTCAGCAAGCACGTCGACGGCAATATCGACCAGCGCGGGTGTCGAGCCAAACTCCTCGAGCCCCGGTGCGGACTCGGCGATAAGCGCGGTATCGGTATCCAGATAGCGTAGGCGTTTGCCAATGACCACGTCGTCGATATGGAGCTTGGGGTTCAAACCGCCCGCAATGCCCGAAAACACAACAGCCTGCGGAGCATACTTGCTAATGAGGTGCTGTGTTGCAGCGGCGGCGTTCACCGTGCCCATGCCCGCCGTTGTGGCGACAACTGTCAGGCCGTCGAGCTCGCCGCTCACAACGGTCAAGCCTGCCTCCCGCGCCTCGCAAACGTCGCTCAGCTCTTCCTTAATCTGCATGATCTCTTTTTCGAGCGCACCGATAATCGCGATGGTAGCCATACCATTCCCCAAACCTATACGAAATTCTCAACCACGGTATGGTACCAGCATTTTGTTTGACCTCGCCAAACGAACACGCTAAGCCAGTGCAGCTCGCGTATCAAACAGAGCCTTTGCAATCGCGGCCGTAACCTCGCTCGAGCGGTCGCTCCACGGCATCGATGTCATGACGCTCATGACATAGGTACGGCCATCGATGTCGATAAGGCCCGCATCGCATGTCGAATAGCAACCATCCTCGCTAATCCAGCCTGCCTTGTTGCGCACCAAAACATGCTCGCCCGCAATGCCATCGCGCACTCATTTAAGTCTGTCCCCAATGAGTGCCCTTGGGGGCGAAAATGGATCGCTAGCCGATGGCGTTTTTGAGTTCGGCGCGGCGCTTTTTCATGCCCGTCATGACGGCGTTGCGCAGCTCGGGCATGCGCGCGGTATCCATCTGTGGAACGCCCTCAAGCTTATAGGGAATCCCCAGCTGCTCGTATTTGACGACACCCATGGTGTGATACGGCAGCATCTCCAGGCCGACCACGTTATGCCACGGGGCGATTAAACGACCGAGTGCCTCGCACTCCTCCACCGTATCGGTAATGCCCGGCACCACCACGTGGCGAATAACGACCTTAATCTTGCGATGGGCAAGCTCATCGCCAAACGCCAGGATGCGTGCGGGATCACAACCGGTTAGCTTTTTATGCTCGACCGGGTCAGCATGCTTGATGTCGAGCAGCACCATATCGGTCTCGTTGAGAACAGCATCGAACTTCTCCGGATGCTTGGGATCAAATGCATAGCCACAGCTGTCTAGGCAGGTGTGTACGCGGCCATCGGGGTTGTTGTGCATTGCACGGAACAGGTCGGCCAAAAACTCGGGCTGCAGGAGCGGTTCGCCGCCCGAAACGGTAATGCCGCCGCTACGGTAGAACTCATGGTTGCTCTGGAACTCGTCCATGAGATGCTCGACGGTCACCATCGTGCCGCCGTTAACAGACCAGGTATCGGGATTGTGACAATACGCACAACGCATGGGGCAACCCTGAACAAACACTACAAAGCGGATGCCGGGACCGTCGACCGTTCCCATCGTCTCGATCGAATGCACGCGACCCAGGGCATACGCAGAGTCCTCGGGATGAGCATCCACACCCTCAAGCGTCATCTCAGCCATTCCCGCAACCTTGCCTCTCTTTGGTTTTTGTCAATTAAAATGCCAGAGCCATTCTAGCCCATACGCCTGATGGCGAAACGGTTTAGCGGTCAATTTGATCGTCCTATTTGACTCCACGCAAAAGCGGCGGGAAGGTTGTCACAACCCGCTCGCCGCCGAAGCAATAGAAATCGATAGACGCCAGGCCCTACGCCTTAAGCGTGAGCACCGCACCGAAGGCGGTCGGGCCGCAGTGGCTCGAGATGACGCCGCCGACCTGAGTCCAGGTAACGTCCTTAAAGCCCAGGTCGTGCGCATAGACTTCCATATCGTCGCGCAGCTCCTCGGAAAGGCCCACTGAATACGCCAAACCAATGTGCGAGTAATCAATATCGCCCTTCGCAACCATGTGGTCAATAAAGGCACGGGCACATTTGAGCATAGAGCCGCGGAGCTTCTTGGTCGCCACGAATTTGCCACCCGTTACCTCAATGCAGGGCTTAATCTTGAGCAGATGGGCGCCAAGAAACGCGACGTTGGACAAGCGACCACCCGCCTTAAGGAAGGCAAGGTCCGTAGGAACAAAGCCCAGCAGCACGCGGTCCATCACCGAATTGGTAAAGGCGAAAATCTCGTCGACGGTGGCATCCGGATGGGCTTCGATATACTTGGCGGTCTCAACGGCGACAAGCGACTGGCCCACCGACACAAAGCGCGTATCCATGGAGAAGACGTAATCGCGGCCCTTTGCCGCAATCTTCGACGACTGATGCGAGCAGGTCGTAACCTCGGAATACGCAAGATGCAAAATGGTCGCATCGGGCCGCTCGGCGTGGATGCGGTCGTACACATGCGCAAAATCCGCCGGCGAGCAACCGCTGGTCTTGGGCATCACACCAAACTCGTTGCAGCGCGAGTAAATCTCAAGCGGGTCGATCGATCCGTCTTCGACGGTCTCGTCACCAATCGTGACATGCATGGGCACGCGCACGATGCCATAGCGCTCGCAGAGCTCCGGCGTCACATCCGAACCAGACTCAACCACGATTACGTACTTGCCCATTATCATCACAACCCATCTCGACGTTGGCTTTTGAATATGTGACGCACGTCCGCCGTCCTGCTGCAGAACGGCCTCCAAGCGCCAAAGAGACGCCGCCCCTTGCACACAACAAAGGACAGCGTCTCCCTGGAAAACTCCGTGCTTATCTGAGATTCTACACGGTTTATTAAGGAGTGTTACTTATTCCGCAAACGGTAGCTATACGCGATAAACGGTAGCAAGCAAGAATCCAGAACGCTCAACCCATTAGGAGAGTTCCGCCTAAAGGGTAACTACACAGGACCCCGCCGGGGCTGTTTGGGCTACCTCCCAAAATATTCCGCAGGACGCAAGAAGCCCTCGCCACACGAAGTGCGCAGCGAGGGCTTCTTGCATGTCCGAGGACGTTTTGGGAGGTAGCCCAAACAGCCCCAGCGATCCTGCGGGAGTTAAACCCCTTTAGAACTTGTTGTGGAAGGTACGCGAAATGACCTCGTCCTGCTGCTCCTTGGTGAGCGTGTGGAAGTTCACGGCGTAGCCGGAAACGCGAATGGTCAGCTGCGGGTACTTCTCGGGGTGAGCCTGAGCGTCGAGCAGCGTCTCACGGTTGAAGACGTTGATGTTCAGGTGGTGGCCACCCTTCTCGGCGTAAGCGTCGAGCATGTGGACCAGGTTATCGGCCTGAGTCTCGGAAACTTCAGAAACCTTCATAATGTGTCTCCTTCGATTGATAGGCGCCGGCCGAAACCGGCGCGCTAATCAGTAATCGTTATTGTTAGTATAGCACTAACAATAGTTACTCGCCCAGCTGATCAAGGTCGATATCACCAAAGAACACCTGGTCCTCCTTGCCGAGCGCGCCCGGGATGATGGAGAAGGTGTTGGAGATGCCGTCCTGAGCATCGCGGAACGGGAGCTTGGAAACCGAAGACAGCGAAGCGATGGCGCCGTGGCTATCGCGCTTGTGCATGGGGTTAGCACCCGGGGCGAAGGGCTGGCCAGCCTTGCGGCCATCAGGCGTAGAACCGGTCTTCTTGCCGTACACGACGTTGGAGGTGATGGTCAGAACCGAGGTCGTGGGCACGGAGTTGCGGTAGGTGTCGTTCATGCGGATGTACTCCATGAACTGGTGCACAACGTCGTGAGCGATCTGGTCGACGCGGTCGTCGTCGTTACCGTACTTGGGGAACTCGCCCTCGGTCTCGAAGTCGACAATGATGCCGTTCTCGTCGCGGACGGGGTGGACCTTGGCGTACTTGATGGCGGACAGGGAGTCAGCCACGACGGAAAGGCCAGCAATGCCCGTAGCGAACCAGCGGTGCACGTGCTTGTCGTGCAGAGCCATCTGGATGCGCTCGTAGCAATACTTGTCGTGCATGTAGTGGATGATGTTCAGCGAGTTGACGTACACGCCAGCGAGCCACTTCATCATGTCGTTGTACTTGGCCACAACGTCGTCGTAATCGAGCGTATCGCCCTCGACGGCGCGATACTTGGGGCCGACCTGCTTCTTGGAGACCTCGTCAACACCGCCGTTGAGTGCGTACAGCAGGCACTTGGCCAGGTTGGCGCGGGCGCCGAAGAACTGCATCTCCTTGCCGATGCGCATGGAGGACACGCAGCAGGCAATGCCGTAGTCGTCGCCGTGGTAGACGCGCATGAGGTCGTCGTTCTCGTACTGAATCGAGGAGCTGGCGACAGAAGTCTTGGCGCAGAACTTCTTGAAGTTCTCGGGCAGACGGGTCGACCACAGAACGGTCATGTTGGGCTCGGGGCTGGTGCCCATGTTCTCGAGCGTGTGCAGGTAGCGGTAGCTCATCTTGGTAACGAGCGTACGGCCGTCAACACCCATGCCGCCGATGGACTCGGTGACCCACTGCGGATCGCCGGTAAACAGGGCCTGGTACTCGGGGGTACGGGCAAACTTGACCATGCGGAGCTTCATGATGAAGTGATCCACGAACTCCTGGATCTGCTCCTCGGTGAAGGTACCGTTGGCAAGGTCGCGCTCAGCGTAGATGTCGATGAACGTGGAGGTACGGCCGATGGACATAGCGGCGCCGTTCTGCTCCTTGACGGAAGCGAGGTAGGCGAAGTACATCCACTGGATGGCCTCCTGCGTGTTGGTAGCAGGGTTGGAAATGTCGAAACCATAGGTCTCGGCCATCATCTTGAGCTCGCCGAGGGCGCGGATCTGCTCCTGCAGCTCCTCACGATCGCGGATGTTGTCGGCGGTCATGACCGTCGGGGTGGAAGCCTTCTGGGCCTCCTTGTCCTTGATCAGGTAGTCGACGCCGTACAGGGCAACACGACGGTAGTCGCCGATGATGCGGCCGCGGCCATAGCCATCGGGCAGACCGGTGATGATGTGGGCCGAGCGGCAGGCGCGCATCTCGGGGGTGTAAACATCGAAGACGCCAGCGTTGTGGGTCTTGCGCTCGAAGGTGTAGCGCTCGACAACGTTCTCGTCGACCTTATAGCCGTGCTGGCTGGCAGCCTGGCAAGCGATGCGGATGCCACCGTTGACGTGCAGCGCGCGCTTGAGCGGCTTGTCAGTCTGGAGGCCGACGATGGTCTCCTTCTCGCGGTGGGCGTTATCGATGTAGCCAGCGGGGTGGCTCACGATACCCGTAACGGTCTTGGTGTCCATATCGAGGACACCGCCCTGCTCGCGCTCCTTAAGCAGCAGGTCGAGAACCTCGCCCCACAGCTCCTTGGTACGCTCGGTTGGGCCGGCGAGGAACGACTCGTCGCCCTCGTAGGGGGTGTAGTTCTTCTGGATGAAGTCTCGGACGTCAACTTCTCCCGTCCAGATGCCTTCCTTGAAGCCTTCCCATGCCTCCTGCATTGTGTAACCACGCTCCTAGTTACGTGTAATGCGGCGCTCTCTCACACCGCTGCTTATTGAATTCTTGAATGTTCGGCTTGCACTACCGGCTTCTTCCGTTCTTCACCACACGTTGGTGCAGGGAAAACGTTTGTCCACCTTGGAACTACAACCCAAAACCCAAGATTTCACCCGTTTGAGAAGGATAACATAGCGACCCTCTCCATCTGGGCTGTTATATGTTTCTTTTTTTATATCATAAAGGCGTTTTTTACAAACCCGCAGGAAATGCGAGCGCGAACAACTACCGTTCACCGATTTGTTTGGTATTTTTCCTTGCCTTTGTACGACGTTCACTCTAGCTGTTATGCCAGCTTTAGCAGGGTAAAGTGTTCCAGAGACCCTACAGAAACTGCAGGGCGGCCACGGGATCCCCCGTGGCCGCCCTGTGGCGTGACTAGTTTTTAGCTTTGATTGCCGCTTGGCATTAGGCAGCTGCGACGGCCTTGTCGGTCGTTGCCTTGCTATCGCCGTTGCCCTGGCCCTCAAAATGCTTGTAGCACCAGCTGGCGACCAGCGGGGTCAAAATGGCCGTCACGATAGCGCACGCCGCAACCTGCGCCGTAGCCGTCGCGAGCACGGCGCCGCCGTACATGGCCTCGTTGACGCTGGCCATGGCGGCAGGCGTAGCCACATTAGCGCCGGCGCAACTCGAAATGGCCGCACCTGCGACACCCGTACCGCCCGTGAGCTTATCGACCGCGATGACGGGAATTGCAAATACCACAGAGCAGATCACGCCGAGCAGAATACCGGGAAGACCGCCATTAATGAGCTGGCCAAAGGTCATGGTCGAGCCCATAGCAAAGAAGACGAGCACGATGATGGCGGAAAGCGCCGGGGCCATCATCTTCTTAAAGCTGGGGAATAGGTTGCCCAGGATAATGCCGACGACGATCGGCAGGATGGCGCCCACGAGCGACCAGCCGATCGGAGCCTGGCCGGCGGCGCCGAGGACAATCATCGTGACCGGAGGGCCGACAACGAGCGTGGTGATGGCGACGGCGCCACGCTCGGCCTCGTTGCCCATGGTGCCCATCAGCCCAGCATACATAGCGTTGTTGGCACCCGTGCAAGCGGCCAGCATCACCATGGCCGAGATACCAAACAGGTTGTCGTTGAACACATAAAGGATGAGCAGCGACACGGCAACGACTACGATTTGCTTGACGGCAATGATAATGGCGCCGCGGGCAGCGGCAGCAGGAGCACTCTTAAACGAAATCGTCGTGCCAACGATCAGCAGGAAAGCGCCAACAAGCGGGCCTGCGCCCTGCTGGGTCATGCCAAGCGTAAAGCTACCGAGCGTTTTAAACAGGTCGGGGAACAGCGTGTTGAGCAGGCAGCCCAACAGAAGCGGCACCAAGATATTGGCGCCCGGGATGGTGGACATCTTAAAGAACGGCTCTTTTGCCGCCGGCGCCTCCACCGCAGTCGATTCACTCATATATATCTCCTTTGATGCGTGCGACTCGTGGTCGCACGCGCCTGTGCTAGAAAGAAGGCGACGGTCCCGAGTCGCAGGAGCCGTCGCCGAACTATCGCCGCGGGGTATTACCCGTCCAGGACGATGCCACCGTCGCAGTCACCGATCTCGCCGTTCACGAAGCTGGCGAGGTCGGAAGCGAAGAACAGCACCATCTGTGCAGGCTCACTGGCCTGGGCGGCGCGGCCCAGAGGAATACCGTTGATGATGCGCTGAGAGTTCTCGTCAGAGAGAATCGAGGTCATATCGGTAAGGGTGAGCGACGGGCACACGGCGTTGCAGCGGACGCCAAACTTGCCGCCTTCCTTGGCGACTGCCTTGGTTAGACCGTTAACGCCGGCCTTGGAGCTCGCGTAAGCCGCAGTGCCGAGCAGGCCGCCGCCGATCTTGCCAGCAACAGAGCTCACGTTGACGATAGAGCCGGCATGAGCCGCCTTAAAGTGCGGGTACACGGCGTTCATCATAGTGAAGGTACCGTTGAGGTTGATGTCGATGGTGCGACGCCACTCGGTGTCATCGATCTCGTCGAACTTCTTGGTGCTGATGACGCCAGCGCAGTTGATCAGGATGTTGGTTTGCGGCAGGTCCGTAAAAATCTGCTCGACGGTCTCGCGCGCCTTGGGCGCATCGGCAACATCGAGCTGGTAGAACTTGTTGCCCTCGCCGAGCTCGGCCACAGCGGCCTCACCCTTGGCAGCGTTCCTTGCGATGAGCGCGACGTGTCCGCCGCCCGCAACGATGCCCTTGGCAATCTCGAGGCCAATGCCCTGTGTGCCGCCGGTAACGATCGCGGTTTTGCCCGTGAAGTCAAATGCCATGACTCCAACCCCCTTGATTCAGGTGTCTCCTTGCGGGAAGTTGGAGCATCGCACGTGGCGATTATATGAGTCCTAGTCGTCATGGTGGTGACAACCCCTCGCCTAACCGCGTGCATAATAGTTCTTTGAAACGCTTCAGCAATTGAATGATTTTAAGTCTTTATGCGCTCTTTATATTGCCTAGCGGCCAAGTAGTTTTTTGGGACATGTCCCAAAATCTACCGCATAGGGTACGCGTGCAAGGGTATCATCTTTCACCGAAAATAGTTTCTAGTGTTAGGGGTTTTCGGTGGAAGATACCGATTTCCATGAGCTTGGGCGTCAGCTCTTAACTGAGTTTGGCAGCATGCATCAGCGCATTTCGCGCTTTGCGGACAAAGCTCTCGGCGGCGAGATGGCTGTCATGCGCGCTCTCATGCTCGCTGGCGGTTCGCTCACGCCGAGCGAACTCGCTGATCGCGCCTGGGTCTCGAGCGCCCGCATCGCCAACATCCTGCGCGCCCTCGAAACCAAGGGCTGGGTCGAGCGCGAGCACTCAAAGACCGACCGTCGTCGCGTACACGTCACGGTGACCGACAAAGGCCGACAAGATCTCGAAATCAAACGTCGGGAATTCGAGAAACGCACCGCGGCCTTCCTCGAGCAGCTCGGCGAAACAGATACCCAAGAGATGGTGCGCCTCCTAAGGCGTGCCAACGAAATTATCGATCGCAATCAAGAAAGGAGAGATGCCGAGTGAGGATTCTGAAGCTCTTTAAAAAGCATATCTTGGCGCTACTCACGGCTATCGTGCTTATCGTAATCAGCTGCAATGCCGACCTGGCGCTACCTACCTATATGAGCGACATCGTCGACGTGGGTGTGCAGCAAGGCGGCATCGCCTCGCCCGTGCCCGACACCATTCGCGCCGAATCGCTCGACGACCTTGAGCTCTTTATGAGCGCCAAGGACGCCAAGACGGTAGAAGCTGCGTTTGGCAAGGCAGACAAAAACGGCATTCGCACGTACAAGGGAACCGAGGAAGAACGCACCGATGGCGGCAAGATTGCTGACATTATGAGCCTGCCCGAGACCGTCGTCCTTTCGCTCAACCAGGGCATCGACGCTGGCTCCATGGGCGACATGATGGGCACGTCCAACGAACAAGACAACAGCACCGCCCAGGCCATGCCCTCCCCCGAGCAGATGGCGGCGATGACGCCCGAGCAGCTCGCCGAGATGCAGCAGAAGGCCGCAGCGGCGCAGAACATGCAAAAGCAGACCGACGCCGACGGCGGTAAGATCACCATGAAGAGCCTGCGCCTGGGTGTCGAGGGCGGTCTGGTAGACCAAAGCAAGCTCGTCGAGGGCGCCAACCAAATGGCGGACAAAATGGGCTCCATGTCGGGCTCCATCGTGACCCAGCGCGCCGTGAGCTATGTACAGGACGAGTACAAGGCGCAGGGCATCGACCCCGCTGACGTGCAGAACGCCTACCTGAGCCGCATGGCGACCACGATGTTTGGTTTGTGCCTCGTGTCGCTCGTCGCCACCATCCTGACCGGTGCCGTGGCCTCGCGCACCGCCTGTTCCATCGCCCGCGACCTGCGCCGCGAGACCTTCAACAAGGTTATGCACTTCTCGCCGGCCGAGGTGGGCAAGTTTAGCCAGGCCTCGCTCATCACCCGCTGCACCAACGACATTCAGCAGATCCAGATGGCCGCAACCCTGTTCATCCGCATGTGCCTGATGGCCCCCGTCATGGGCATCGTCGCTGTCATGCGTGTCCTGGCCAACCACACCGGCCTGGAGTGGACCATCGCCGTGGCCATCATCGCGGTCTCGGCCGTCGTCGGCGTGCTTATGGGCCTCACCATGCCCAAGTTCAAAAAGATGCAGAGCTTTGTGGACCGTGTGAACCTTACCGCCCGCGAGCTGCTCGACGGCCTTATGCCTATCCGTTCGTTCAACCGCGAGGAGCATGAGCTCGAGCGTTTTGACAAGGCGTCGCTCGACCTGATGACCACGCAGCTCTACACCAACCGCGCCATGAGCTTTATGATGCCGCTCATGATGCTCGTCATGAACTGCATCACCGTGCTTATCGTCTGGTTTGGCGCCCAGGGCGTGTCCGACGGCGTGATGCAGGTCGGCAACATGATGGCGTTTATCTCCTATACCATGCAGATCGTCATGGCGTTTATGATCCTCACCATGGTTTCGGTCATCCTGCCCCGCGCCGAGGTCGCAGCCGAGCGCGTGGAAGAGGTCATCACCTGCCCCACGAGCATCAACGACCCTGCCTCGCCCAAACTGCCCGCAGCCAGCGCGCCGCGCGGTGAGCTCACCTTCCGCGACGTGAGCTTCCAGTACCCCGATGCCCGCGCCGATGTCATCAGCGGTGTGAACTTCACCACGCACGCCGGCCAGATGCTCGGCATCATTGGCTCCACGGGCTCGGGCAAGTCCACGCTCGTGCAGCTGATTCCGCGCCTGTACGACGTCACGGGCGGCAGCATTTCGCTCGACGGCATCGACGTGCGCGACATGACCCTTTCCGAGCTTCGCCGCCGCATCGGTTACATCCCGCAGCAGGGGCGCCTGTTCTCGGGCACCATCGAGAGCAACCTCAAGTTTGCCGGCGACATGGTAAGTGACGAGGATATGCGCCAGGCAGCACGCGTCGCCCAGGCGGAAGACTTTATCGCCGAGCGCGAGGGCGGCTACGACTCCCCCATCAGCCAGGGCGGCTCCAATGTCTCGGGCGGTCAGCGCCAACGCCTGGCCATCGCCCGCGCGTTGGCCAAAAAGCCCGAGGTCGTGGTGTTCGATGACTCGTTTAGCGCCCTCGACTACAAGACCGACGCGCGCCTGCGCGAGGAGCTGGCCAAAAACGTTACCGACGCCGCACTCGTGGTCGTGGCCCAGCGCATCGCGACCATCATGCACGCCGACCAGATCATCGTGCTCGATGACGGCCACGTAGTGGGCACCGGCACGCACGAGGAGCTGCTGCGCAGCTGCCCGGCGTACCTGGAGATCGCACAGTCGCAGCTTTCCGCCGAGGAGCTGGGGCTTACCCAAGAAGAGATTGAAGCCGTTATGGAAGGAGGCGAGCGCTAATGGCAGACGAGACCAAGACTCAGATTCCCAAGCCCACCCGCCAGCGTGGTCCCATGGGCCGCATGGGCGGCATGGGCCGCGGCGAAAAAGCCAAGGACTTTAAGGGCACCATGAGGCAGTTGCTCGGCTATATCGGCCAGCACAAGATTGCCGTGTTTGCCGCCGTCGCCTTTGCCGTGTGCTCGGTCATCTTTAATATTGTGGGGCCCAAGGTGCTCGGCCAGGTTACCACCAAGCTGTTCGAGGGCCTGGTTGCCAAGGTCAACGGTACCGGCGATGTCGACTTTACCTGGATCGCCAAGACGCTCGGCTTTTTGCTCTGCCTGTATCTGGCAAGCTCTGTCTGCAGCCTCATCCAGGGCTGGCTCATGACCGGCGTCACGCAAAAGATCTGCTATCGCATGCGCAAGGAGATCGCCGCCAAGATCGCCGTCGTGCCGATGAGCTATTTCAACGGCCACAGCAAAGGCGACGTGCTCAGCCGCATCACCAACGACGTCGATACGCTGGGTCAGTCGCTCAACCAGAGCGTGACGCAGCTCATCACGTCGGTGACGCAGATTGTCGGCGTGCTCGTCATGATGCTGTCGATCAGTCTGCCGCTCACCGGCGTCACCGTGCTCACGCTGCCGGCAGCCGCGATTATCCTGACCGTGATGATTCACTTCTCGCAGCCGTACTTCCGCGAGCAACAGCAAGTCCTGGGCGCCGTCAACGGCATTATCGAGGAGGACTTTGCCGGCCAGAACGTCATCCAGGTGTTCGACCGCGCCGAGGCCTCAATCGAGGAGTTCGACCGCCAAAACGACCGCCTCTTTATTAGCGGCTGGCGCTCGCAGTTCCTGTCGGGCCTGATGATGCCGCTTATGAGTCTGGTGGGCAACATGGGCTACGTGGGCGTCGTCGTGGTGGGTGCGCAGCTCGCGCTGACCGGCAACGCCACGCCCGGCGACATCCAGAGCTTTATCCAGTACGTGCGCAACTTTACGCAGCCGGTGCAGCAGCTGGGCAACGTGAGCAACACGATGCAGTCGATGGCCGCTGCCACCGAGCGCGTTTTTGAGTTCCTCGCCGCGCCCGAGGAGGAGCAGAAGGCCGACGCCCAGATTCCCGAGAAGCGCCCCGGCCACGTGGAGTTTGAGCATGTCAAGTTTGGCTACACGCCGGACAAGACCATCATCCACGACTTTAGCTGCGAGGCCGAGCCCGGTCAGACCATCGCCATCGTCGGCCCTACCGGCGCCGGCAAGACCACGCTCATCAAGCTGCTTCAGCGCTTCTATGACGTGGACGGCGGTTCGCTGCGTGTCGAGGGCATCGACGTGCGCGACTGGGACCGCGCGGCACTTCGCGGCGAGTTTGCCATGGTGCTGCAGGATACCTGGCTGTTTAACGGCACCATCCGCGAGAACATCCGCTACGGACGCCCCGATGCAAGCGATGCCGAGGTCGAGGCCGCTGCACGCGCCGCACGCTGCGATCACTTTATCCATACGCTCGCAGGCGGCTACGACTTCATGATCAACGAGGAAGGCACGAACCTGTCGCAGGGCCAGCGCCAGCTCGTGACCATTGCCCGCGCCATTTTGGCCGACCGTCCGGCGCTGATTCTGGACGAGGCAACTTCCAACGTGGACACCCGCACCGAGGAGCTCATTCAGCGCGCCATGGATGCGCTGATGCAGGGCCGCACCAGCTTTGTCATCGCACATCGCCTGTCCACGATTCGAAACGCCGACGTGATCTTGGTGATCCGCGACGGCGACATCGTCGAGAAGGGCACGCACGACGAACTGCTCGCCCAAGGCGGCTTCTACGCCGACCTGTACAACTCGCAGTTCGACGAAGCGGCGTAAAACCGGCGGCAAACAACCGCAATACCAAAAAACGGGGGCGCAGAATGAAACCTGAACTGCCTCCCATTTCTTGGACACGAGAAATGGGAGGCTTTTTATGCGTGTC
>URBS01000038.1 GCA_900546085.1 uncultured Collinsella sp. | reverse complement strand
GGCGACCACCGAGATCTACACTCTTTCCCTACACGACGCTCTTCCGATCTCTATGGCGACGGTGATGCACGCCTGACGGTGCTCGACGGCATCGACACGTCCATCAACCGCGGCGAGATCTGCGTCATGCTGGGGCCCTCGGGCTCGGGCAAGTCGACCTTTCTCAACCTCATTGGCGGCCTGGAGGATGCCGACGGCGGCTCCATCATGGTGGACGGCTGCGACCTCACGGTGCTCAAGCCTACCGACCTGGGCGAGTATCGCCGCCGTGAGCTGGGTTTTGTCTTCCAGTTCTACAACCTGGTGCCCGATCTCACCATCAAGGAGAACATCGAGGTCACGGCGCACCTGTCCAAAAACCCGCTCAATGTCGACGACCTGCTGCGTTCGCTGGGCCTCTACGAGCACCGCAACAAGTTCCCGCGCCAGGTCTCGGGCGGCCAACAGCAGCGTTGCGCCATCGGCCGCGCGCTCGTCAAAAATCCGGGTCTGCTGCTGTGCGACGAGCCCACGGGCGCGCTTGACTACAAGACATCCAAGGAAATCCTGCAGCTCATGGAGGATGTCAACCGCACCTACGGCTGCACCATCATCATCGTCACCCACAACGCCGCCATCGCGCGCATGGCAAATCGCGTGCTGCGCCTGCGCGACGGGCGCATCGTCGAGGATGAGCTCAACGAGTCACCCGTCGCGGCCGCCGAGCTCGATTGGTAGGCGGCGCCATGACACCTCTCGCAAAACGTCTCCCGCGCGAGCTGCGCCGCAATATCGGCAAGTACCTGGGCATCTTTTTGCTTATGTGCGGAAGCATCGCCCTCACGTCGGGCTTTTTGCTCGCGGCGCATTCCATCGGCTGCCTCATTGACGACATGCGCGATGCATATACGATCGAGGACGGCCGCGTGACTACCTCCTTCGAGGCCACCAAAGATCAGCTCAAGGCTGCCGAAGACGCGGCTGAGGACGTCGGCGGCGTTACGTTCTACAAGAATTTCTCCATCGACGCCATCATCAAAAAGGCGGCTGGCGACGACGGCACCAAGCGCACCCTGCGCACCTACGCGCATCGCACCAAGGTCGATATCGCGTCCTACTGTGAGGGCAGGCAGCCCAGGGCGGACGATGAGGTGGCAATCGACCGTGTCTTCGCCACCAACAACGACCTCGCCATCGGCGATAAGGTCGAGCTTGAGGGCCGCACCTACACCATCTGCGGCATCATGACCCAGCCCGATAGCCAGGCGCTGTTCCTCGACAATTCGGACTTTACGGTGAACACCATCACGTACGGCGTGGCCGAGGTCACCGACGCCGGCTTTGCCGCGCTTGAGGACGCCGGCGGCGCGCCTGCCTACACCTACTCCTTTACCTTTACCGATCGCGACCTCCCCACCGCGGATCGCATCGATGCGGAGCAGGATATGGTCGAGGCGCTGACCGATGCCGATGCGCGCGTGGACGATCTGATCGATGCCGATTCCAATCAGGGCATTGGCTATGCGCGCGACGACGTGGACGGCGACTCCATGATGTGGATGACGTTGCTCGACATCATCATCGTGATCATGGCGTTTGTCTTTGTGGTGCTCACCGACGCCACCATCGAGGAGGAGAGCGCCATCATCGGCACGCTGCTCGCCAGCGGCTATCGCCGCCGCGAGATCGTTCTGCACTACCTCGCGCTTCCCGCCATCGTGGGCGTGCTCGCGGCGCTTTTGGGCACCGCGCTCGGCGTCGCGTTCTTTACCGAGCCCATGCGCGGCCTCTATTACGGTTCGTATAGCCTGCCTCCCTTCCAGGTGTACTGGAGCTGGGAAATCTTTGTGAAGTGCGCTGTGGTCCCCGCCGCCGCGCTCATCCTCATCACGCTGGTGGGCCTGCTCCGCAAGATGGGCAAGACGCCGTTGCAGTTCCTTCGTCACGAGGCGAGCGGTAAGTCGGGTACCAAGCGCGGTCTGCAGCTGCCGGAACGCATGGGCTTTGTCTCCCGCTTCCGTCTGCGCGTTCTCCTGCGCAACCTGGGCAACTTCGCCACGCTTTTCGTGGGCATTGCATTTGCCTCGCTGCTGCTGCTCTTTGGCCTGGCGATTCTGCCCACGATGACGCACTACGCGGACAACCTCGAGACAAGCCTGGTCGCCGAGCACCAGTACACGCTCAAGGCGCCGCTGGAGCTCGAGGGCACTGCCGAGGAGCGCGAGCAGTGGTCGGCACTCGAGCGCTTGCAGTCGGTTGACGGCGCGCTGCTCTCCGCCGCCCAGGATGCGGATGACGAGCTTGACGACGCGGCCGATGCGGCGCGGACGGCAGCCGATGCCGCGACCGCATCTCCGTCTGCCGAGAGCCTGACCGCAGCGCGGGATGCGCTTGCCAAGGTCCAGGACAAGAAGGATGCGCTCTACGCGCGCCTCGATGACCTTGCCGCTGCCCTCGGCTGCAACCGCGACGAGGCCATCGGCCTGATCGACAAGGCCTCTAAGATCGACACCGACAACGACGACATTCACCCGGTCAATACGACCGACAACGGCGCGGGCGCAATCGCGCGGGCCGAGAAATACGCCGTCTACCAGCTGCAATACGACCGTGGCGATGGTAATGGTGAGGAGACGATTTCTGTCTACGGCATCTCGGCAGACTCGCGCTACTGGAAGGACCTCAACGTCGGCGATGGGCGCGTCGTCTTTGGCGGCGGTCTGCTCGATAAGTTTGGCTGGAGCGAGGGCCAGAAGGTCACGCTCAGCGACAAGTACGAGGGTGAGCATTATTCCTTTGAGTACGCGGGCAAGGACTGTGCCTGGGGCTCCAAGTCGGACATGAACATCTATATGAGTATCGACGACTTTAACGAGCTGTTCGACAACGACGCCGCCTACTTTAACGGCTATGTGAGCGACGAGAAGCTCGACCTCGATGCTCGTTACTTTGCCGGTGACACCACGCCCGACGACATGCGCGCCGTGGGTGACCAGTTCATCGGCATGATGAGCAAAATGATCGGAATGATGATCGGGCTCGCGGTGTTTATCTTCCTGCTGTTTATGTACCTGCTGACCAAAGCGGTGATCGACCACAGCGCCCGTTCGATCAGCTACATGAAAGTCTTTGGCTATCGCGATAGCGAGATCTCGCATCTGTACATCCGCTCGATCACGCTGTGCGTGGCGGCGTCGCTCGTGCTGAGCCTGCCGGTCATTATTGGCTCGCTCACGGCCATCTTCCGCTCGATGCTGCTCGCCTACAACGGCAATATCGAGATCTACGTGCCCGCTTGGTCCATGGCTGCATGCGTCGGCATTGGCTTTGCGACCTACCTGGTCGTGGCGCTGCTACACACGCGCTCTATCAAGCGCGTCGGCCTGGCCGAAGCCCTCAAGGTGCAAGAGTAGCCATTGGGGACGTTCTTAAACGACTAGTCGTTGGGGACAGTCTTTGCCGATTCGCCGGCTCGCCGGCCGGACTGGCAAGGACTGTCCCTGGCGGCACTCATTTAAGTCTGTCCCCAATGAGTGGCCGTGCTTGACTTCAACCCCACTTTAGCGGGTACCATCCTCTATGTCTGTAACGCCATATAGACCGAGGGGATATATCTATGACCGCAACTGCACCCGCTGCACCCGCCAAGGTGTACTTCACCAACCTGCGCACGCACGGCCGCGAGAGCCAGCTCGACAAGCTCAAGCGCCTCATCCGCCGCGCCGGTATCGAGCAGATCGACTTTGAGAACAAGTTCGTCGCCATCAAGATTCACTTTGGTGAGCTGGGCAACCTGAGTTTTTTGCGCCCCAACTACGCCCGAGCCGTCGCGGACGTCGTGAAGGAGCTGGGCGGCAAGCCCTTCCTCACCGACTGCAACACGCTCTATGTGGGTAGCCGCAAAAATGCGCTCGAGCACATCGACACCGCCTACCAGAACGGCTTTACCCCGTACGCCACGGGCTGCCAGATCATCATCGCCGACGGCCTCAAGGGCACCGACGAGGCGCTCGTCCCGGTCGAGGGCGGCGAGTACGTGCGCGAGGCAAAGATCGGCCAGGCACTCATGGATGCCGACATCGTGATTAGCCTCACCCACTTTAAGGGCCATGAGCAGGCCGGCTTTGGCGGTGCCATGAAGAACCTGGGTATGGGCGGCGGTAGCCGTGCCGGCAAGATGGAGCAGCACGCCGCTGGCAAGCCGAGCGTCGATACCACCAACTGCGTTGGCTGCCGTGCCTGCGAGAAGATATGCGCGCACAGCGCCATCACGTTTGACGGTACGCGTGAGCGCGAGCTTGCCAACGGCAGCACTCGCACGGTTCACGTGGCTGCCATCGACCACGATCGCTGCGTGGGCTGCGGACGCTGCATTGCGGCGTGCAACCAGGACTGCATCAAGCCCGACTATGATGCCGCGGCCGACGTACTCAACTACAAGATCGCTGAGTACACCAAGGCCATCGTCGACGGCCGCCCGAGCTTCCACATCTCGCTCGCCATGGACATTAGCCCCAACTGCGACTGCCATCCCGAGAATGACACGCCCATCGTCAACGACATCGGCATGTTCGCGAGCTTCGACCCGGTCGCCATCGACCAGGCCTGCGCCGACGCCGTCCTGGCGTCCGAGCCGCTGCCTAACACCGAGCTTACCGACAGCGCGGCCAAGATGGAGCATAATCACGAGCATCTGGAGGGCGAGCAGGCCAAGGATCCCTTCTGCATCACGCATCCCGACACCGACTGGCGCGCGTGCATCGCGCATGCCGAGAAGATCGGCCTGGGCACGAGCAAGTACGAGCTCATCGAGGTCAAGTAGCACCTAACTATTGGACATATCAAGCGCTTTTGTAGCGCAAAGTTAGTAAAAGCCGCCCGCGAGCACAGTGCCCACGGGCGGTTTTTCAGAAGTGCGGTGAAAAATCGAATACCACCGACCACAAACCGTTTTTTGACAACAAAACCCCAGACGTTGCTTTTTGCCTAAAAATTCTTGTCGAGGAAGCTGTCGACCGTGTTCCAGTAGAGCTCGGGGTCGACTTGCGCGCTCTTGGCATGGGTGGCGCCGTGGATAGTGAGCTTTTGCTTGACCTTGCTGGCGCACGCCTCGTAGTTTTGGTCGAGCATGCTGTACGGTACAAAGGTGTCTTGGTCACCGTGGATAAAAAGCATGGGAACCGTCGCGTGTTTGAGTTGCTCCACACTGCTCGCCTTATGAAAGCCGTAGCCCGCGCGCACGTTGCACACCAAGTTTGCTACATCGAGCAAGGGAAAGCTGGGCAGGCCGAACACGTCCTTGAGCTGCAGAGAAAACTCGTCCCAAACACTCGTATAACCGCAGTCCTCGATAATGCATTTCACGTTTGCGGGCAGAGATTCCCCCGCAACGTTCATGGCGGTCGCTGCACCCATCGACTCGCCAAAGACCAGGATGCGCGCCTCGGGATCGGCCGCAACGATCCGCCCAATCCATGCAACGACATCGAGCCGCTCGGGCCAGCCCATGCCGATATAGTCGCCGCCGGAGCGCTCGTGGGCGCGGGCGGCAGGCGCGAGCACGTTCATGCCGCGGTCGTGGAAGCGCTTGGCGTATCGGGCCATGCCGATGGGCTCGTCGGTATATCCATGCAGGCAGACGGCGTAATCGTGGGTGTTCTCCGAGGCGGCAAAATACCAAGCGGAGAGCTCGGTTCCGTCATCTGCGGTGAGGCTGCTGCTCTCGCGATTCTTTTTAAACCATGCCCGCGCCTCGGTGTCCTCGTCATCCGGCTGCTCACTTTCTTTGTCGTCCTTGCCGTCCTGCATCATCTTCATGGTGTATGGCGCGCGGGGATTCAGCGCGAAGTCAAACAGAAAGTTGCCGGCAAATCCGAGCAGCACAATGACAACCACCAGTGCAACGATGCCTGCTATCTTGAGCTTTCGATGGTGGTGTGCGTTTTGAGCCATGCGGTATTCTCCTATAAGATGTTAATACATCAACATTTAATGCAAGCGCATTATGGACGTTCACCGTTGATGCGTCAACAGGCAAAGAATGGGTAAACAAAGGGTCACGTATGGTGCAAATTTCGCACGCACCCAGACGCTTTGATATAGTGTTGAGAACTCTTTACGTTGGAGGATGTAACCGGCATGTCCGATTCGAGCGACAGTTCTAAGCCGCGACCCAAGACCGCGGCCGTTCCACACTACACGGTGGGTGAGGAGATCATGAACTCCGTCACCCATGGTGTCGGCTGTCTGCTGGGTATCGCGGGCCTGGTGCTCCTGATTGTATTCGCTGCCCTGCGCGGCGGAGGCCCGGCCCACATGGCTGCGGCAATTGTCTATGGCGTCAGCATTATCCTCGAATACCTAGCCTCCACGCTCTACCACGCGATTCAGCCCGCGCGCGCCAAGCGCGTGTTTCGCATCATCGACCACAGCTGCATCTACTTGCTTATTGCCGGCAGCTATACGCCGTTTTGCCTCATCACGCTCGCAAACGACGGCGGCCCTGCGCTGTTCTTTGCCGTATGGGCCATCGCCATTATCGGCATCGCCCTCGAGTGCTTTATGCGCGAACGTCAACCGCACTGGGTAAGTGGCCTGGTCTACTTGCTGATGGGCTGGCTCGTTGTCTTTAAGCTGCCCGAACTCGTGTCGCTGCTCAACCCCGTGGCACTTGCCCTGCTCGCTGTCGGCGGCGTGTGCTATACCGTGGGCGTGCCGTTCTATATCGCCAAAAACGTGCGCTATCTGCACAGTGTTTTCCACTTGTGGGTGCTCGCCGGCAGCATCTTCCAGTTCATGGCGGTGATTCTCTTCGTAATCTAGCGACCGCGCCCATGCCCTCGCTCCCACGGGCGACCGGCGCAATTGCCCTATCCGTCACCTACGCTTACGACCTAACGTCCCGAATCTTGGAGGTTCGAGAAACTCCCGATGGACATAACCATCTCCCTTATTACCACCCTCGTTTTGACCCTCATCAACGGCTACTTCTCCATGTCCGAGATGGCTCTCACCACGGCCAAGCGCGCCGTGTTGGAGCACGATGCCGAGGAGGGCGATAAACGCGCCGAGCGCGCCGTCCAGCTCGCCGCCGACTCCGACCAGCTGCTCGCCACCATCCAGGTCGCCATCACGCTCGTGGGCTTCGCCTCGTCCGCCGTCGCCTCGACGAGCCTGTCCGACCCACTCGCCACGTGGCTCATGAGCTTTGGCATCGCGCCGCTTTCAGCCATCGCGCGCGGCCTGGCGCCGGTCATCATCACCGTCGCGGTCGCCTTCGTGTCCATCGTGATTGGCGAGCTCGTCCCCAAGCGTATCGGCCTGGCCAATGCCGAAGGCGTGTCCAAGCAGGTCGTGGGCCCGCTTTCCGTGTTCCAAAAGATCGCCCGTCCGCTCGTGTGGCTGACCGGTGCCTGCTCCGACGGCCTGGCTCGCATCCTGCGCATCAAGAGCGCCGACGACCGCCAGAACGTCTCGGAGGAAGAGATCAAGTACATGGTCTCGGAGCAAGACGACCTGCTCGACGAGGAAAAGCGCATGATCCACGAGATCTTCGACCTGGGTGACACCGTTGCCCGCGAGGTCATGGTGCCTCGCGTGGACACCACCATGTGCGAGGACGACGAGACGGTCGCCGACGTGTTGTCCACCATGCGCCAGACCGGCTTTAGTCGCATCCCCGTCTATCATGAGGATCCCGACAACGTCGCGGGCATCGCGCACATTAAGGACCTGATTCAGCCCGCGCTCGACGGCAAGGGCGACCAGCCCATTGCCGACTTTTTGCGCGACGCCACCTTTGTGCCCGATACCAAGGACATCCTGCCGCTGCTGTCCGAGATGCAGACCTCGCACGACCAGATCGTGGTCGTCGTGGACGAGTACGGCGGCACGGCCGGCATCATCACCATCGAGGACATCGTCGAGGAGATCGTCGGCGAGATCGAGGACGAGTTCGACCCCGACAACAAGTACCTCACGCGCCTCTCGCGCCGCGAGTGGCTCGTCGATGGGCGTTTTTCGTGCGATGACGCGATTGAGCTTGGTTGGCCGCTCGAGGAAAGCGATGATTATGAGACCATCGCCGGCTGGATTTTGGAGCTTTGCGACTCGGTGCCCGACATCGGAGAGGTGTTTGAGGTCGCAGGGTACAAGTTCAAGGTACAGTCGATGCGTGGCCAGCGTATCTCGCTCATTCGCGTGATCGCTCCGGCCGAAACCGATAAGAAGGATTCCGAGTCCCCGGCAGAGAAGCCGGCGGCGTCGGGTGCGGGCTCTGTGGATCCGCACGATGGCGACGAGTAGGGCAAGGACGAGTAGGGGAGAGTTATGGCAGGCCTGTTCAACATCCTTAAGGTCACCGTCAGCGAGGACAAGATCTGCGCGCATGTGCTGGTGAACCCCGGCATGCCGCTCATGACCTCGGAGGACATCGAGGCCACGGCGCGCGTGTACTACCTGGTGCCCGCGATTGCCAAGCATCTGTGCCTGGGCGATTCCGGTCGCGAGTTCCAGGACTGCATGGGCCAGACCGAGCTTTGCCACCTGCTGGAGCACGTGACGGTCGAGCTCATGAACGAGACCGGTCTTGCCGGCAGCATCTCGTGCGGTCGCACGCGCGTGAGCGAGCATGACGAGCGTGTCTTTGAGGTCGAGCTTTCGTGTCCCGATGACGCGCTGGCCATTGGCGCGCTGTCATCGGCGACCTTTATGATGGACTGGGCGTACCTGCACGCCGATCAGCCGGCCCCCGACGTGGAAGGCACGGTCGCGGGTCTGCGCAACCTGGTGCTGGGCATGCGTGCCGAGGCCGAGGGCAAAGATCCGCACGAGGCCGTCGCCGTCGCGAACGGCGAGGACGTGGCCGAGGATGCGTCCGAGGACGACGCTCCTGCCGACGCCGGCGCTGAGCCCGTTGCCGAGGCGCCTGCTGAGCCCGAGTCCGCGGAGCCCCAAGGCGTCCCGAGCTTTGACGACGAGCCGCAGATGCCAATCGATACCGAGGGCGCGGTCGTCGAGAACCACGAGGCCTCCGCGGCCGTCTTTGGCGGTGCGGCAACGGCTCCGTCCGGCTCGGCGCACGAGGGCAGCCTGCCGCTCGTCGATGGCGCCGGCGAAGACCCGGCCGCCACGGTGGCCATGCCGGTTGCGCCTCAGGAGTAGGCTCACTCGCTTATCACCATCATGTACCTGCGCCTTTACCGTACGCAGATGAGCGTGACGGCAAGTGTTGCGCTGCGGGTATAATGGACAGCATTCAAACGGTGGGCATCGAGGTGCCCGCAGGAGAGGAATGATCATGGGAAAGACTTTCAGCTTTGTCTCCGGTGCGCTCTTTGGTGCTGCCGCCGGCGCTATCATCGGCGTTGCTCTGGCCCCGCGCTCGGGTGCCGAGACCCGCGCCATGGCCGCCGATATCGCCAACGATGCCTGGGACAACATGCGTGACACCTACGAGCACAGTGCCGAGGAGGCTCGTGCCGCGGTCAACGACTTTGGTCCGATGGTCGACGCCAAGACCGATGACCTGCGCGCCAAGGTCGACCTGGCCCGCGAGCGCATGGACCAGCTTCGCGAGCAGCTCAACGACGCCATCTCGGGCGGCAACGTGACGCCCGCTGCTGACGTCGTGGTCGAGAACGTCGCTGAGGCCGACACCGAGGCCACGGAGCCCTCGACCGAGGCATAATGCGCGCAGGGGATTTTGTCGGCGTCAAGGTTTATCGCAAACCTGCCGAAGACAAGCGCACCAAAAAGGACGGCACGCCGCGCAGCCCTAAAAAGCTCGGCAAGATTCACTTTCCCGTCTTTACCCCGGGCGGCACGCGCGTGGTGGGCTTTATGGTCCGCCAGTCCGATATCGCGGGTATGATCGAGCGTCCCGACCGCTTTGTGGCGCTCGATGCCATCGGCGTCTATGAGGGTGCTGTCGCGGTCGACGACGTCAAGGGCACCTACGATGCCGCCGCGGCCAAGCGCCTCGATATCAACCTGGACGATTGCATCATCTGGGTCGGCATGGACGTGCGCACGGAATCGGGCGATGTCGTGGGCTACTGCTCGGACGTTGAGTTCAAGCCGCGCTCGGGTATTGTGCAGATGTTCTACGTGACCGCCGGTGCCGCTTCGAGCGTGTTGGTGGGCGACACGCAGGTGCCGCCGACGATGCTGCGCGGCTACGAGAACGGCGCGATGATTGTCTCGGACGAGGTCAAGGCGCTCGGGTATTCGGGCGGCGCGGCCGCCAAGGCTGCCGAGGCCAGTGTCGTGGTAGGCGATAAGGTCAAGAAGGGCGCCAAGGTGCTCGATGACAAGGGATCGGTCGCCGTGGACAAGGGCAGTCGTGCACTGGGCAAGCAGCTCGGCAAGACGCGCGGTATGTTCAAGGCCTTTAAGGACGAATATCAAAAGGCGAGCGGGGGCTCGTCAAAAGCTAGTAAATAGCGACGTACCACATGATGGGAGGCAAGCCGGAGACCTGTTGCTCCGGCTTGCTGTGTTTATGGGGGAGGGCACATGCGCCAAAACGGATCCTATTCACACGGGCACTCGGGTGCGCGCCCGACGGCGCGCCGCGACCTGGGGCAGCTGCCCGGCGGTCAGCGCAAGCGCCGCCGTAAGCCCGGCGCGATGTATCTCAACCATAGCCGCGGGTTTAGCGACCGCAGCGCCCGCATCGGCAACAACCGCACGCCCCGTCGCCCGTCTCGCCTGCCCTACGCGCTCATCGCCGTGGGCTGCGCGCTCGTACTGTTTATCGCTGCCGTCGTGGGCTACGTTAACCGCAGCGTGGATGTCGTCCTCAACGGTCAGCAGACCGCGGTGCGCGTTGGCTCTACGTTGCAAAATCTCATCGACGATCAGGAACTGACTGATACCTTCGACGCCGGCGATTTGCTGGCCGTCGACGATAGCGTGCTTACCCGCCATGGCGGCGAAAAGCTGTCGGTAAAGGTGGACGGCAAGCGCGTGAAGCAGAGCAAGTGGAAAAGCCACGAGCTTACGGGCGGCGAGAAGGTGACGGTCAAAGACGGCCGCGACACGTACGAGAAGCACGAGGTCCAGGCAACGGTTATCGAGCCAAAGCTTAAGGTCGAGGGCACGGGTGCCATTGAGTATGTCAAAGCCTGGGGTGTTCAGGGCCGCTCCGAGGTATGGGTCGGCGAGCAGTCGGGCAAGACGCAGGACCGCGGCGAGGTCGTGCCCGCCACCGACTGCGTAGTCGAGTGCGCAAGCGTAGCGCCCAAGGGCAACGAAAAGTACGTGGCCCTGACATTTGACGAGGGTCCGAGTAGTGCGACCAAGCAGATCTTGCAGGTGCTCAAGGAAAAGGGCGTCACGGCGACGTTCTTCCTTTCGGGCGATGCCGCGGAAGCCTCGCCCGCTACTGCCAAAGCGATTGTCGATGCCGGGTGCGAGATCGGCTCCAACAGCTACAGCGATGATTCGCTCAAGGGCGAGGATCGCGAGACGGTGCGCAAGCAGATCACGAAGGGCACCGAGGCGATTAAGTCGGCGACCGGCGTCGAGACGATGTTGCTGCGTGCCCCCTACGCCGCGTTTGACGAGCAAAACTGGATCGATTCGATGGACCTGGTGTCCGCCGTGGTTTCGTGGAATATCGATTCGGGCGACTGGCTGCTCAACGGCGCTGACGAGCAAGTATCGACCGTGCTCGACTCGGTGACGCCGGGCAATATTGTGCTGCTCACCGATAGCGATGAGTGCGCCGAGCAGACGCTCGAGGCGCTGCCGCAGATTATCGATGGCCTTGTCGCCGACGGCTACAAGATCGTGACGCTCAGCGACCTGGTCAAGACGGACACGGCATTGAGCAAAAAGCTCACCTCGCTCACCAAGGTTTCCATGCCCAAAAACGCTGTGTTCCCCCAACTTCCCGAGGACGACGACACCACGGACTAGTCATGTAAGAACGTCCCCAATGACTATGTCACGGATACGTCAGTGTTTGGTATGCCTGCAATGTGCAGCGCATAAATTCGGTGCCGCAGCGCGATGCTGATGCTATAGTTACTGCGGTTAATGAGGGTCAAGAGAAAGGTTACAGGTGAAATCCAAACCTCGACCATACAGTCGATGACCCCATGCAGGTGCTTTCTGCGCGTGCACGGGGTGTGAGCGCCGAGCGGCGTGCCGCCCGCGCATGCGTATACATGTCTAAAAGTCCACGGATTGCGTGCCGGCATGGTCACGCGGTCCGCAGGAATAATGATGGGGAGCACCATTGAATTATCTGAGTGAGATGCTCAAATTGCCGGTCTTGGACGTCGATGGCGAAAAACTCGGCGTTGTGAACGATTTTGGCATTGCAACCGGCGAAGTTTTTCCGCACGTGACGTCCCTCGCGTTCCGTGGTCCCGGCAAGACGCCGTTTATGATCAGCTGGCGCAAATGGGTCGACCGTATCGACGAGACGGGCGTGCACCTTAAGACGTCGGCCACCGAAATCCGTTTTTCGTACCTGCAGCCGACTGAACTCTTGCTCGCGCGCGACGTGCTCAACAAACAGATTGTCGACACGCAGGGCATGAAGGTCGTGCGCGTCAACGACATCAAGTTCTCCATGTCGGGCGAAAATCAGCTGCGCCTGCTGGGTGCCGAGGTCGGCGTCCGCGGCCTGCTGCGT
This sequence comes from uncultured Collinsella sp., assembly GCA_900546085.1. GTDB lineage: Bacteria > Actinomycetota > Coriobacteriia > Coriobacteriales > Coriobacteriaceae > Collinsella. The sequence continues at coordinate 3,000 of URBS01000038.1, read as the reverse complement.
GCAATCAGCCCCGCGCTCGAGCACGTCGTCGAGGGCTTTATGAAGCACCTGGGCAAGCCGCTCAGCGAGGACATTATCGCCTGGTCTTATATGGACCTGCTCGATCGCTCGACTAAGAACATCCAGCTCTCGGTGTCGCACAAGACGCTTGGCGAGCTGCATCCTGCCGACATCGCTGACATCATCGAGCAGCTCGATCCGCGCCTGCGCGCGCAGGTGTTCGCCCAGCTCGATACGGCACAGGCCGCCGAGGCCATCTCGGAGTTCGATGACGACGAACTCATGACCGAGATGCTCGAGGGCCTGTCCGATACCGACGCATCGTCGATGCTGGCCATGATGGACCCGGACGACGCTGCCGACCTGATCGACGAGCTCGATTATGAGAAGGCCGAGAAGCTCCTGCGCCTGATGGGCGTCAAGGAGGAGAAGGCGATTCGTAATCTGCTGGGCTACGAGGACAACACCGCCGGCCGCATCATGACCTCGGAGTTTGTCTCGCTGCCCGCCACGGCGACGGTCGGCGATGCCATCGAGGCGATTCGCAAACTCGACGAGGACTTTGAGAGCGTCTATTACGTCTATACCGAGGATCCGAGCGGCATGCTGACGGGCGTGCTTTCGCTGCGCACGCTGATCGTGGCCGACCGCGACGCCACGCTGGGCCAGCTCGCCTATCGCGATCTGGTCTACGTGTCGCCCGACGAGGACCAGGAAGACGTGACGGACGAGATGACCAAGTACGACCTGGTTGCAATCCCTGTCTGCGACGAGAACCGTCATATCCTGGGTATCGTGACCTTCGACGACGCCATGGACGTTATCGCCGAGGAGCATCAGGAGGACCTGCAGATCGCCGGTGTCGGCTCGGGCGATAGCGCGTCGGACGACTCGACGAACGTGCTCAGCTGGTTCGTGCATCGTCAGTACTGGGTCGTCGTGTGGGGCATCGCCTCGTGCATTATGGCGACGGTGCTGGGGACGGCGCTGGGTTCCGCGCATCTGGTGGTGTTCCCCATGTGCGCCATGCCGCTCGTGCTGCTGGCTGCCTCGCGCATGGTGTCGTTCGTCAAGAACTACTTCCTCGAGTACGACGGTCACGACGACGAGCCCAAACCGTACCTGGGATTCTTCTTCCAGAGCACGGGTATGGGCCTGATCCTTTCGCTTGTTACTTACCTGTGCGCGCAGCTGGTGCGCACCGCCGCGTTCCCTGGCGCGCCCATGTTTGAGGAGCAGCTCTTTACCGGCTGCTTTAACATTGCCGCCATCATCTGCCTGGTGGGCAACATGAGCGCCGTGATTTACCTGATAGTGCTGTTCTGGCGCGATGAGCACGACCTTAACACATCGGGTACCGCCATGAACGTCATCGCCGTCATGATTTCGTGTGTGGCGTACTGCATCGCCGCGGTGCTGCTCACCATGTCAGTCATGGGTTAGGTGGTCGCGTGCAAAACACGAAGCAAAAGGCGAGCACCAAGCAAAAGCTGACCATTGCGGCCATCTTTGGCGCCATGGGCCCCGGTCTGTTGGCGGCGCTTTCGGGCAATGACGCCGGCGGCATCGCCACGTATTCCAGCGCGGGCGCCAGCTATGGTTACAAGATGCTCTGGATGCTTCCCGTCATGACCGTGCTGCTCATCGTGACGCAGGAGACCGCGGCGCGCTGCGGATGCGTCACGGGTAAGGGCCTGGCGTCGCTCATTCGCGAGCGCTTTGGCGTGCGCAAGAGCGCGCTGGCCATGGCGGCGCTGTTGATCGCCAACACGGCCGTGACCATTTCGGAGTTTGCGGGTATCGCGAGCGGACTTGCCCTGTTTGGCGTGCCGGCGAGCATTTCGGTGCCGCTCGTGGCGCTGCTGGTGTGGATGCTTACCATGTCGGGCAGTTTCCAGCGCATCGAGAAGATTTTGCTGCTGGTAAGCTGCGTGTTCGTGACCTACATCGTCGCCGCGTTTATGGCCGGCCCCAACTGGGGCGAGGTCGCGGTCGACTTGGTCGTCCCCAATATTCAAAACGACCCCAGCTACGTGTCGCTCGTGGTCGCAACGATCGGTACCACCATCGCACCGTGGATGATCTTCTTGGCTCAGAACAACGTGGTCGATAAGAATGCGGGCGAGGACGACATCGTGCTGCAGCGTATTGATACCGTGAGCGGTTCGATTGCTGCTGATATCATTGCGGGCTTCATTATCATCACGACCGGTACGGTGCTGTTCCCGGCGGGTATTCAGATTAGCGATGCCGCCGATGCCGCCCGCGCGCTGGAGCCCATCGCGGGCCAGTGGTCCACGGTGTTGTTTGCCTCGGGCCTGGTCGCAGCGAGCTTTTTGGCTGCCTGCGTGCTGCCGGGCGTTACGTCGAGTGCCATCTGCGAGGCATTTGGTTGGGAACGAGGCGCCGACCGCAGCTGGGACGAGGCCCCGGTCTATCGCGGCATCATTACGGCCATCATTGGCATCTCTGCCGTGCTGGTGCTCATGCCCGGTGTCGATCTGTTCCAGATTATGATGACCTCGCAGGTCATCAATGGCGTGCTACTGCCCGTGGTTCTGGTGTTCCAGGTGGTTATCGCCGCCGACCGTCACATTATGGGTACCAACCGCAACGGCCGCGTGTGGAACGTGCTCACGTGGGCGACTATCGGCGTGATTACGGTGCTGACGGTCGTCATGTTTGTGCTGCAAGCGATGGGCTACAGCGCGTAGCGCCTCTTTTGGGTTTCGAGCGGGCCGCGGCCATGGGCTGCGGCCTCTTTTTTGCCCGCTATAGGGGGTCAGTTATATAACGATGGGCAAAAAATGCCAAATATGAGTACTGTTGCTAGACTGATGACATTTACGGCCAAGAAGATAATGAACATAACCTATAGTATGTTCATTAAAATTGGCTCCAATACACCTTAAACAAGTCAGGTTGGCTGCTTTAGGGGGTTGTAGGGGTGGCGCGCGCAGACGTGGTGTAAGAGCGTCCCGAGGTCCGTCGCTGCAAGTC
>URBS01000037.1 GCA_900546085.1 uncultured Collinsella sp. | reverse complement strand
CATACGAGATAAGCTAGTGACTGGAGTTCAGACGTGTGCTCTTCCGATCTCCAAAAAGCCGCGCTTGTGGGTAATGATGTAATCGTCCACGTTTTGCAAGGCATTACGGAGGTTGCCGATACACATGGTCGTGGCGATGCCGTGTCCATGAATCTTGCGGAAGCTCTCGACCTGCATACCGCAGGCAAACGAAGTAAGGCAGTTGGCGAGCAGGTTGTAACCGCCACCGGGGATAAAGCTCACGCCCAGCAAGATGACGGCTTCAAAGAACACCGTCACCTGGCGCCAGTGAATCACACTGCCAAACCGCTCGTGTACCAGGTCGGCAAGCATAATGCCCACAGCAAACGAAACCACAGGGAAGAAGTAACGCCCCGCAAGTGCCCAATTGCCCTCCGAGATGCTCACGCCCACCAGCAGGATGTTGCCCGTCTGCGCGTTGGCGAAAACATGGTCGCGCCCAATGTACGAATACACATCCATAAAGCCACCGGCGAGCGCTAAGATGATGCCCAGCTCAATAGACTCCGATATCTGTTTGGCACGCTGCATCGTCGTGCATCCTCCTTGTTGACGACCCTCTCGTGCGTTGGCGGAGACATAGCCGCCGTTCATACTGTAACCCATTGACAACATGGCGTGTGCGCGAGACGGGTTCTCCAACGCGCAGATACACAGTCTGGAAACAAACGGCGGGCGCGGCACCGACACCCGAGACCTCGTGTACTCCACCAGTCTTTTTAGCCCCGTCCCAAAAAGACTGGTTACAATTACGTGCAGCATACAAACACCGGGAGGGATCGTGGCAAAAAAGCCCCAGGACGCTCAGCACAACCAGCACGGCAAGCATGCCCAGCGCGGCCAGCAGCAAAAGCGTGGCGGCAAGGCCCAGGGTGGCCACGCCACTCATGCCCAGGCAGCGCCCTCACGCCCCTGGCGTCCGGGCCGCGATAAGTTCCTCCCCGTCAGCCGCGCCGACATGGATGCGCGCGGCTGGGACCAGTGCGACTTTGTCTACATTTGCGGCGACGCCTACGTGGACCACCCTAGCTTTGGTATGGCCATCGTCAGCCGCGTACTCGACGCGCACGGCTACAAAGTGGGCATCATCTGCCAGCCCGACTGGACCGACCCCGCCAGCATCACGGTGCTCGGCGAGCCGCACCTGGGCTTTCTCGTCAGTGCCGGCAACATGGACTCCATGGTCAACCACTATTCGGTGACCAAGCACCGCCGCCACACCGACGCCTATACCCCCGGTGGCGAGGAGGGGCACCGCCCCAATCGTGCCGTCACGGTCTACGGCAACCTCATCCGCCAGACGTTCAAGGACGCCCCCATCATCATCGGCGGCATCGAGGCGAGTCTGCGCCGCCTGGCCCACTACGACTACTGGCAGGATAAGCTCAAGCGCTCGGTACTGCTCGACTCGGGCGCCGACATCCTCATCTACGGCATGGGCGAGCACGCGATCGTCGAGATCGCCGAGGCGCTCGACGCGGGCCTGCCCATTGATCAGATCACCTATATCAACGGCACCGTCTACCGCACCAGCTCGCTCGACGAGGTCTACGACTACGACCTGCTGCCCAGCTGGGACGACCTTGCCGCCGACAAGCTCAACTACGCGCGCAGCTTTAACGTGCAGCAGCAGAACATGGACCCCATCACCGGACACCGCCTGGTAGAGCCCTATCCCAACAGCGTCTATGTGGTGCAGAACCCGCCATCGGCGACGCTCACCACCGACGAGATGGACGAGGTCGCCGAGCTCCCCTACGCCCGCGATTGGCATCCCGACTACGACGCGGCGGGCGGCGTGCCGGCCTTTGCCGAGATCAAGTTTTCCATTAGCTCCAACCGCGGCTGTTTTGGCGAGTGCTCGTTTTGCGCGCTGACCTTCCACCAGGGTCGCGTGCTGCAGATGCGCAGCCACGACTCGATCATGCGCGAGGCCGAACTGCTCACGCGCGATCCCGAGTTTAAGGGCTATATCAACGACGTGGGCGGACCGACGGCCAACTTTAGCCGCCCGGCCTGCGACAAGCAGCTCAAACACGGCGTGTGCAAGAACAAGCGTTGCCTGTGGCCGAGCGTGTGCAAGAACATGGTGGTCGATGAGAGCGGCTACACGCAGCTGTTGCGCGACCTGCGCCAGCTACCGGGCGTCAAAAAGGTCTTCGTGCGCAGCGGCATCCGCTTTGACTACACCATGGCCGACGCCTCGGACGAGTTTTTGCGCGAGCTGCTGGAGCATCATGTCTCGGGCCAGCTGCGCGTAGCGCCCGAGCATGTGAGCGACGCGGTGTTGAGTGTGATGGGCAAGCCGAGCCGCGCCGTCTACGACGCGTTCTGCCGTAAATTTGAACGTTTGAACCGCGAATACGGACTCAAGCAGTATGTAGTGCCGTACCTGATCTCGAGCCACCCCGGCTCGACGATGAAGGAAGCTGTGGACCTTGCCGAGGCCGTGCGCGACATGGGCTATATGCCCGAGCAAGTGCAGGACTTCTACCCCACCCCGTCCACCATGTCGACCTGCATGTACTACACCGGCGTAGACCCGCGCACCATGGAGCCGATCTATGTGGCACGCGACCCGCACGAAAAGGCCATGCAGCGCGCGCTCATTCAGTACCGCAAGCCCGAGAACTACAAGCTGGTGCGCGAGGCATTGGAAAAAGCCGGGCGCCGCGATCTGATTGGCTACACCAAGCATTGCCTGATTCGTCCCGTGCCGCCGCGCCCGGGCGAGACGTCTGCTGGCGGTGGGCATGGCACCGGCAAGAAGGGCGGCAAGGCCCACGGTGGCAGCGGCAAGGGACCCAAGGGCAGCAAGGGCCACGGTGGCATGTCGCGTGCGCAGAACACTGCCGGTCGCAATCGCGCGGCCCAGGGGCGTCAAGGCGCCAACGGAGGCGGACGCCGCAACTAGGGCAGGGGTGCGCTCGCTGCGTCCATCCCACACGCGTGGCGCAGCGACCGCATTGCCTCAACGAGGACGACGCCGGCGATAGCGACCGTGATTATCACGTCGAGCGGCGTGTTCACAAACCACAACAGACCCATCAGGTACGACCCGGCGTTAAAGGCAAAGTGCAGCAGGATCGTGTAGCGGAGCTTTCCGGTCGTCACGAGCACCCAGCCAAAAATGAGGCCGGCAGCGCCCGCATAGCAGCCCTGCACCCAGTTCATGTGCATAAAACCGAAGATCGCCGCCTGCAGCACGACCGCCGCGGCGATACCCCACGTGCTCGGGGCCGCCCAGGGCACCATGGCGCCGTCCTGCGCACCCGCACGACGCCGGCGCTTCCAAAGTGGGCGGCACTGCGGATTAAACGCTCGGAGCGAAAACTCAAAAATGATGCCGCGCACCAGCAACTCCTCGCAAAACGGAGCGCCGAGCACCGTGGTCAGGACGGCCAGGTAGCTCGTGTCGCCCATGCCCGTCTCCTCGACAAGTTCACTGTAATCGGTCGCGACCTCGGGCAACAGCGACAGCACGGCGTCGGTCACGTAGCCAACGACCACCTGCAGGGCAAGGCCAATCACGATAACGCAGACGATGCGCTTCCACGCCCCGCGCGCTCCCCCGCCGAGCGGATGCGCGCTTTGCCGGCGTGCCATAAACGAACGCGGCCACAGATAACGCCACCACAGCAGCGCTATTAAAAACGATGCCATCTGCGCGGCAGCCTGAAGCAATTGAATATCGAGGTCGTCAATCGAAAAGCCCATGAACACCGATGCGACACCCAGAACAGAAAACAAAACCACGCTCAGGGCGATATCGGCAGCGACGACGCCAAAACAGGCAAGCGCCCAAATCACCGCATTGAGCATGCCAACCTCCTCAAAACCCGGCACTTAGGGACGTTCCTTAACTGCCGGCAGAAAAGGAACGTCCCCAAATGCCGGCAGTTTGGGACAGTCATTGTTGATGAGAATCGGGCGAAATGCCAAAAGCCCCGTTGGGCGAGATGTCGAACGGGAAGGTGCCACAGCGATTGAACGCGGCAATGAACATGCGGATGGCGTTGGACGGCGTGGTGCCCACGAGCTGAGTTGCCGCCGCGAAGGCTGCCTTCTCCTCGGGCAAGACCTTCGCGACTACGGGGGTCATGTGTTCTGCCATGGCGCTTCCTTTTTGAAACGACGGTAGTGCGGATAGATGCAGGCCACGCGGCTGGGCGACGGGCTGTGAAGGCAACCCGATTGGCCCGCATCTGGAGTTTGTTTCTGCGGCGTTGGTATTACTTGGTATTCCTAAGTATTACCCCGCAGATAGAATACCACATCCGACCCCATGGGGACGGAGGAAAACGGATCATTTTGTTGCTGAATTAGTATTTAGAGCGTGATGATGTCCGAGATATCGAGGGCCTGAGCGTCGGCGGCATCGTGCGTGGCAAGCAACAGCATGCGACCGTCGAGCAAGTCGAGCACGACCTCGGCGCATGCGTCGCGCGCAGCGGTATCTAGACCGGTAAAGGGCTCGTCCAGAATCACCGCGTCGCCCGGGCACAGCAGGGCTCGGGCAATCTCGACGCGACGGCGCTGCCCGCCCGAGAGCTCGGTCACACGAGCATGCACATCGACCCCCGGCAGCAGCAGGCGCAACAGGGCCGCGGCACTCGAGGTGTCCACGCGCGCGTCGGCGCACACCAGCACGTTATCCAGAGCAGAAACGTCCTCGACTAGGCGCACATCCTGAAACACCATGGAACACGGCGCGCACTCCCCCGCCGCCAGTGCAAGCAACGTCGACTTGCCCACACCCGAGGCGCCCATCACGCAGGTCCGCCCACCGGCGGGCACGCGAAGTACCAGTCCGTCAAGCGCCGGCGCCCAGGGCGCGCGATCGCCCACGGCAAGCGCAAGCTCCGCTGCAGCGCCATCGCCCGCAGCCCTCGCACGCCCGCGCAGCCCATGCCCATGCGCCCGCACGGCCGCACCCCACGCCACGGGCCCCGAAGCCCGCAGCAGCCACACCAGCACGCGCTCACACGCCCACGAGGCGGCAACGACCAGCACGGTCCAAGCCAGCAGGTCGGCCGTCTCAATCAAAAGCTTCGCCTGATAGATGCGCTCACCCACGGTGCCCGCCGCCATGCCGATCAGCTCGGCTGCCACACCGGCCTTCCAGCTCATGCCGATCACGGCACGCGCACACGAAAGCACAAACGGCAGGACTTCGCGCCAGGTGTGGGCGCAAAACAGTCGCCAGCCCCGCACGCCATGCAGACGAAACATCTGCTCCAGTGGCTTATCCACCTGCGCCAAGCCTTCGACCAGTGAGAAATATACGCCCGGCAGCGCCATCAAAAAAACCGCCGCGATGCTCACACGTGCCGACCCCAGCCAAATGAGCAGCAGGACCACCACGCAGGCAACCGGCGTCGCCTTCATAAACGAAAGTGCCGGCGCCGCCAAGCGGGCAAACGCCCGCGACCGTACAGAAATCCTGGCCAACAAACCGCCGCATACCGCGGCAAGAGCCAGCCCGCCCAGAATCCGCACGCCCGAGCCCGCCAAAATCGCCCAGGTACCGACAGCGCATACCAGCCGCAACAACGCCGCCACGACAGCACCCGGCCCCGGCAAGATCAACGGCTGCGCCACCAGCGCCGCCACCAGCACCCACACAGCAAGCCAAAAGGCGGCGACGGCACCTGCTGCCGACACCGCCTTCATACGCTCTGTCATTTGTCGAGCAAACGCACGCACGGGCTACTCCATGTAGTAGAAATCGTCAGCCGGGAGCTTACCGCCCACAGCGCTCGCGTCCGCATCGGCCAGCACCTGCAGGTACCCACCGAGCGCCGCCTTCATATCCTTGCCCGTCTGGCAGACAAGCATGCACCCGGGAATCGCCTTCTCGGCGATCTTGGCGTTGTCCACGATGCCGGCATCGACCACGGCCTGCGCCCAGTCTGCCGGCGCCGCATTGACAGCCTTAACGCTCGCCGCATGGCAGCTCAAGAACTCCGCAACGGCCTCGGGATGCTCCTCGGCAAAGGCACGGCGCACCACGGTCACGCCCGTCAGCAAACGGGAGCCCGTGTCACCCGCGAGCTCGTCCCACACATCGGTCAGGCTCACCGGTGCCGACAGCTTGCCCTCGCTCTTGGCGATGGCAGCGGTCTTGAATGGCTCCGGCAGCACGCCCACGGCGGACGGGTCGGCAAGCAGGGCCGACAGCACCTCGGTGGGTTCGCTCTTAAACTCAAGCGCCACCTGGCCAGTCAGACCTGCGCGCTCCAGCAAATAGTTCATGACGTACTCCGGCGTGGTGCCCTTGCCCGTCATATAGACGGTATGGCCCGCCAGATCGCCAAACGAGGTCACACTCGCGTCGCCCGTCACCACGCTCAGCACGCCGAGCGTATTGATGTCGATGACCTGCACCGCGCCCTCGGTCTTGTTGTAGAGCACACTCGCCACGTTGGCGGGCACCAAGGCGATATCGACATCGCCCTGAATGACCTTGGGCACGATTTCGTCGGCCGCGGCGCTGATCGCAAAGTCGAACTCGTTATCCGTCTCGCCACGCGCCGCCTGGTCCATAAACTGCACCAGACCGATCGACGTCGGTCCCTTGAGCGAGGCGACATGCACCTCGACCGGCTCGGCGGCAGAGCCGCTCGGCGCAGACCCGGCAGAGCCCACAGAGGAGCCCGCCCCCGCAGCCCCGCCGCTGCAGCCAGCCAACGCAAGCGACAGCGCGCCCGCGGCAAGCGCCGAGGCAAACCCTCGGCGCGAAAGCTCAAATTCAAACGCGCGCATCGTTAGCACTTCCCCTCGTTAGGCATCGACCAGGCGTGATGGTCGGTATGCAGCAACTCCTCGGCCAGCGGCGAGAGCGGCGCGCCCAAAAACTCGCGGCAGCACGCCTGAACATCGGGGTTCTCGTGCGAGAAGCGAATGTCCGCAGCGGCATCCAGGCCCCACAGCACCTGGCCGCGCTCGGCCGCCAGCTCGCAGCCGTCGTGGATGGGCTGACCGCCGCCACCGACGCAGCCGCCCGGGCACGCCATGACCTCGACGAAGTCATAGCTCGCACGGCCGTCGCGAATCGCGTCGAGCAGGCGGGCGGCGTTACCCAGCCCGTGCGCCACGGCGACGCGCACCTTGGTGCCATCGATATCGGCCACGGCTTCCTTCCAGCCGTCCAGACCGCGCACATCGGTAAAGAAGTCGGCATCGGGGTTCTTGCCCGTCACCAGGTAATAGGCCGAGCGCACGGCGGCCTCCATCACGCCGCCCGTGGCGCCAAAGATTACACCCGCGCCCGTGCCAAAGCCCAGCGGCGTGTCGAGCGGCTCCTCGGTAAGCGTGTCCACGCCCACGTGGTTCGCGCGGATCATGCGCACCATCTCGCGTACCGTCAGCGCAACGTCAACGTCGGGCGCGCCGTCCTCGCCCACCATGCTCGGCAGCGCGCACTCGGCCTTCTTGGCCGTACACGGCATCACGGACACCACAAACAGGCGCTCGGGCTCCACGCCCAGCACTTTGGCGTAGTAGGTCTTGGCGATGGCGCCGAACATCTGCTGCGGCGACTTGGACGTGGACAGGCTGTCGACAAACTCCGGATAGCGAGCCTTCACAAAGCGCACCCAGCCCGGGCAGCAGCTCGTGAACATGGGCCAGCCGCGGCTGTCGCCCTCTCCCTTGGCAGCGGCACCCAGGCGCTCGAGCAACTCGGAGCCCTCCTCCATAATGGTGAGGTCGGCCGAGAAATCGGTATCGAACACGTACTCAAAGCCCACGCGGCGCAGCGCGCAAGCCAGGCGCTCGACGGTAGCCTCCTCGCGCGGAACGCCGAGCTCCTCGCCCCAAGCGCTACGCACGGCCGGCGCAATCTGCACCAGCACGATCTTGTCGGGATCGGCGAGAGCGTCGAACACGGTCTCGGTGTCGTCACGCTCGCGCAGCGCGCCCGTCGGGCAATGCGTGATGCACTGGCCGCATGCGACGCAATCGGTCTTGCCGATCGGCGCGCGCCCGCGGGTACCCACGGCGGTGTGCGTGGCGCGATTGGTCAGGTCCCAAATCCCCAGCCCCTGCACGTTTTCGCACACCTTGATGCAACGCATGCACTTGATGCACTTGTCGTTGTCGCGAATGATGGGAAAATCGAAGTCCCAGCCCTCGCGCGCCAAGTGCTTTTGATACGGCAGGTAGAAAATGCCCAGGTCGTTGGCGATGGTCTGCAGGTTGCAGTTACCGCTGCGCACGCAGCTCGCGCACTGCGCATCGTGCTGCGACAGCAGCAGCTGCACGTTGGTGCGACGAGCCTCGCGAGCCTTGGGGCTGTTGGTGTGGACCACCATGCCGTCGAGCACGTAGTTATTGCAGGCGGCAACCAGCTGGTCGCAGCCCTCGACCTCGACCACGCACACGCGGCAGCCGCCGATCTCGTTTAGATCGCGCAGATAGCACAGGGTGGGAATCTGGATGCCGACGGACTTGGCTGCGTCCAGGATCGTGGTGCGCTCGGGCACCACGACTTCGCAGTTATCGATAATGAGCCTGACCATGTTGTGCGCTCCGTTTTCGGTGTTGTCGCTGACGGTGGGGTTGTTGAGCTCTACCATTCCAGGTTCCTCCCTCCGCGGAACGCACCAAAGCCAAAGTGGTCGCAGCGCAGGCAGCGGCTCGCTTCCTGGCGCGCCTCCTGCTCGGTAAGACCTTGCTCGACCAGATTCCAATCGTGAATACGCTCGCCGGCCTCGCGCTCGCCCAGCTCGCAGCGGCCGCACTCGTGCTTGCCCTTAAACTGGACGGTCGGCAGCTCGACCTCGAGTTTAATCTTGTGATCAAAGCCCAGGTAGCGGTCGATGTTTGCCGAGGCCACACGGCCGGCGTTGATGGCGCGGATGACGGTGGCAGGGCCGGTCTGGCAGTCGCCGCCGCTAAAGAGGCCATCAAAGTTGGGCACGGCGCCGTCCGAGTCGGTGACGACGCAGCCCCACTTGCAGGCAATGCCCATCTCCTCAAACGGCTTGGAATCGATGTCCTGGCCAATGGCCACAAACACGCGCTCGCAGGGGATGACACGCTCGGGCGTAGCGGCGGCACGCGGGGCCGGGCGACCACGGCGGGGCTCGCCGATAATCTGCGGTTGTACGCGCAGGCCGCACACGCGACCGTCCTCGCCCGTCTCGATGGCGAGCGGGGCCGTCAGCTCCAGCACCTCGCAGCCCTCGGCCTGGGCGCCGGCGATCTCGGCGTCCTGGGCCGTCATGTCGCAGATGCGGCGGCGGTAGACGATGCTTACCTTTTCGGCACCGCAGCGCACGGCAGAGCGAGCCACGTCCATGGCAACGTTGCCGCCGCCGATGACGCACACACGCCGGCCGCTCAGGTTGGGCAGCTCGTCGTCGCCGATGGCACGCAGCATCTTGACGGCCGACTCCACGCCGAGCGCCTCTTCACCCGGAAGGCCGAGCTTTTTGTCGCTGTGGGCACCGATGGCCAGGTAGACGGCGTCGAACTCGTCGCGCAGACGGGCAAGCTCCTCGCCGTTCACGGAGTGGTCGAGCTCCACGTCGATGCCGGAGCTCAGGATCCAGTCGATCTCGGCCTGTAGGCGCTCGCGCGGCAGACGGTAGCTGGGAATGCCGTAGCGCAGCATGCCGCCCAGGTGGTGACGCTGCTCAAAAATCGTCACCTTGTGGCCCATCACGGCCAAATAATAGGCGCAGGAAAGGCCGGCCGGGCCGCCGCCGATCACGGCGACGCGCTTACCGGTGTTGTCCACCACATGCGGCTTGTGATCGTTGAGGTCACTGTGCTCGACGGCAAAACGCTTGAGGGCGAGGATGTTCATGGGGTCGTCGACCATACCACGGCGGCAGTGCATCTCGCAGGGATGCTCGCACACCAAGCCGCAGACGAGCGGCAGCGGATTGTTCTTGCGGATGACCTTGACGGCGTCGGCATACCGGCCTGCCTCGACGAGCGAGATGTAACCAGGAATGTCGACGTGCGCCGGGCAGCCCGAGACGCACGGGACGCGGGCCTCGCGGTCAAAGCCGCAGGAGTGCTCGCGGATGTGATGCTCAAAATCGTCACGGAAGCCGCGAATGGCCGTGAGTGCCATGGCGCCGGCTTCGTAGCCGATGGCGCAGTCGCTCGAAAGGTAGATGGTGCGGGCCGTGCGCTCAATCAGGTTGAGCGTGGACTCATCGGCGCGCCCTTCGAGCACATCGGCGAGCAGGTCGCTCAGCGCGCTCAGACCCACACGGCAGGGTGTGCACTTGCCGCAGCTCTGGGTGGAGCACAGGTTAACGAGCGCTGCCGTAAACTCAACGGGACACGGGGCGAGCGAACTCACCGCCAGACGGCGTCCGAGCGCATCGTGCAGGTCGTCCATGACGGCCTGGGCGTGGCTGCGCTCCATTACATGCAGTCGTGCCATAAGATCCCCTCTCACATGGCAGCCCGGAGGCGAAGCCGGGCGAAATTGCTACACGCACAACACTGACCTAAAAAGTTGTTAGGTCTCCACGCAGTTCGGCAGGCGGTATGAAATGTCACCCTCGGCGGTGAAATAGAACATTACCGCAGATAAATGCCATATTTGGTAAAACGCGTTACCAAATGACAATGCCCCGCCCACGCAATCACGTGGACGGGGCATTGCTCCAGGTATGCGGCCAGCGACCCTGTTGCTTTTACTTAAGCTCGGGCCAGTAACCCTTGTTGGCCTCGATCATGTCGTCGAGAACCTCCTTGGCGACCTTCATCGAAGGCACGGTCTTGTTCAGCGTAAAGGCCTTGAGCGCCTTCTCGTAAGAACCCTCGATCGTAGCCTCGACCACGAGCTTCTCGGAGTTCAGCTGCTGCATCATGAGGCCCTGCTGGAACAGAGGAATGTTGTCGCGGCTGATGACCTCGGGGCCATTCTTGCCAATGTAGGCAGGCAGCTCGACCATAGCGTCGTAGGGCATGTTGGGGATAGCGCCCTTGTTCTCGCAAATGACCAGGAAGCGCTGCTTGGTGTCGTTCTTCAGAGCGATAGCCAAATCGGCAATCCAGTCGCCGTGGCTGCCCGCATAGAACGTGCTCTCGTCGATCTCGCCCGTCTTCTCGTAGTGATCGATACCATCAAAGAGGTTCTTCTCACGCGTCTCCTCAACCTCGTTAGCACGGGTGCGCTCGGGGTTGGAATGCTCGACGAACTCCTTCTGCTGCAGGTAGTAGTTCAGGTACGTGTTGGGCAGGTACTCCGGGAAGCACTCCATGATCTCGTACTCGCCCTTCCAGACGTAGTACCAGCTGCCCTTGGTGTGGCGGTTCTGCTCGGGGTGCTCGTCAGTGGCCTCCTCGGGCTTCTTGGACATCAGCGAGCCCATGCCCTTGAGGTAGGAGTCGGGCAGTAGAATCTCGTGCTCCTTGATGTACTCGCGCAGCTGCGGCAGGACCTCCTCGCCCTTGTGGCGGATCGAGGTGAACCAACCAAAGTGGTTGAGGCCAAAGTAATCGTACTCGACATCCTTCTTGTCGATATCGAGCGCGGCGCAGACCACGTCGATGATCGCGATCGGCATGTCGCAGATGTTGATGATACGAGCGTTGGGGCGCAGCACACGGCAGCCCTCGGAGACGATGGCGGCAGGGTTGGAGTAGTTGAGAATCCAGTAGTCCTTCTTGGCGTACCTCTCAACGTCATCGATCAGCTCGACCATGGGGAAGATGGTGCGCATGCCGTAGGCAAGGCCGCCGCAACCGCAGGTCTCCTGACCAACGCAGCCGTGACGCAGCGGAATCTTCTCGTCCTGCTCGCGCATGGCGTAGCCGCCCACGCGCATCTGGGCAAACACGAAGCTCGCGTCGGTAAAAGCCGTCTTTTTGTCGGTGGTCACCGTGAGCTTGATGTCCAGGCCAAGGTCCTCGTGCAAAATCCAGTCCACGAGCACGCCGATCTTGCGCTGGCGCTCCTCGTTGATGTCGTACAGACGAATCTCGTCAACGTCGAGCTCGTCCTTGCGCAGAGCGATGGACTTGACGATGCCGGGGGTAAAGGTGGATCCGCCACCACACAGAGTAATGATCATTGTTTACTGCTCCTTCTCAATTGCGTTTTCGACCTTGTCACGCATCTCGGCGACCTTCATGCCAAAGATGATCTGGATATTGTTGCCGTTGCGGTTGATGCCGCTGTTGGGCACGTGGTTGATGAGGTCCTCATCGATGAGGTCCGGGTTCTTAACGTTCACGCGGAGACGCGTAAAGCAGTTCTCGAGCTCCTCGATGTTGTCCTTGCCACCAAGACCTGCGACCAGGTCGGCAATGCCCGCATCGACGCCCTCTGCAGGAGCTGCGGCAACAGCGCCCTGCTTCACCGCGACAGACGCGGCGGCCTCGCCCTCGGCAACGGACTCAGCAAGCTCGGACTCTTCCTCGCGACCAGGCGTGTGGAGGTTGAGCTTCTTAATAAGGAAGGTGAAGAGGAAGAAGTACAGAGCGGCGTTGACGACTCCGAGCACAAGCATAACCGGCCAGTTGGTCTTGTCGACACCGAGGACCAGGTTGGAAACCACGATGTTGATGATGCCGCCTGCAGTCGAAGCGGGCACGGAGAGGACCTTGAGCAGGACCAGGAAGATGCCGGAAAGAACCGAGTGAACGACAAAGAGCACGGGAGCGGCAAAGACAAAGAGGAAGTCCATGGGCTCGGTGACACAGGAGAGCACGGCGGTGATGATCAGCGGGATGATAACGGCCTTGGTCTTATCCTTGTTCCCCTTGTAAGCGGTGAAGATAAAGGCGAGACCGATACCGATGTAGGGCCACAGGTTGTTGAAGGTGTAGCTGTTGAAATAGGTGCTATCGGAGAAGGGCTGGCCCGTCATTGCCATCTCGGCGACACGGATGGGATAGGCGCCGGCGATAACCTGATCGCCCAGCGTCAGGGTGCCACCCACATCGGAGAACTGGAACGGGGTGTAGATGAGGTGGTGCAGACCGGTGGGAACGAGCAGCTTGTTGAGCATGCCGTAGATGAACAGACCGATGTTGCCCGACTCCTTAATGATGCCGGCAACGGAGGAGATGGCACCCTGAACCGGAGGCCAAACGATGCAGAAGCCAGCGCCCATGATCCAGGAGATGATGATCATGATCAGGAACGGGAAGCGAACGCCCGAGAACATCGAAAGGGCAATGGGGAACTGCTTGTTCGAGTACTTGTTGAACACAGCACCGGTGATGCAACCAAGAATGATGCCGCCAAACACGCCGGTATCGAGCACCTGAATGCCCATAACGGTGCTCTGGCCGGTTCCGGTAAGGCCGAGCATGCCGCTCGCTTCGGCAAGAGAGCCGGTGGCGTTGAGCACGATGTTGTTAGCCTGCAGGAACAGGAAGAACGACATCAGGGCGATCAGCGAAGCATGGCCCTTGTTCTTCTTTGCCATGGCGCCGGCGATGCCCACGCAGAACAGAATCGAGAGGTTGTTGATGATAAACATCAGCGACTGATAGACAACGGCGCCCACAAGCTGGAACGGACCGGAGCCCAGCACAGGGATCACGGCGCAGATGGTCTTGTTGGTCAGAATAATGCCCACGATGAGCAAAATGCCGGCAACCGAGAGATACATCATCGGCTGAACGATCGACTTCGCGAACACCTCCAACGGCGCTTTGAAATTGAACTTCTTTTTTGCGGTCATAGCGGTACTCCCCTTCCTTTTCCGCAAATTGAGACAGATGTGCCCTGGACAAGGCCATAAGCCCTGCCTTATATCAATCGATGTGTGGGCACGTTATACCTAGAGACCAGGTTCTCCAAGCAGGTTAACAATGTGATATGCGAGATAACTCTTCTCGGCATCGGTAACGACAACGTTATAGGTAGACGACAAGTGGGCGGCTATGGCGTCCGCGCACGAGAATGCGCACGGATACGCCGTTTCATCGATTCGGAACAGCGCGTCGCCATTGATTTGCCCGGCCGCAGGATCGAGCGCTCGCTGAGCGAAAAACTGCAGGTGACGAACGAAACGCTCATAGGGCAGCGAGGTGTCATCGAGGGTCGTAGCATAGCGCTCAGAAACAATCGCGAGCACGTCGCGAACAAGCTGGACCGAGATGATAAGACGATCGGAGCGTTGCGGCATGGTGGCGTTGACGATATGCAGCGTAATAAAACCCTGCTCTTCTTCGCTCATCTGGATGCCCATATACTCCTTGATAATCTGCAGCGCACGGCCCGCAAGCGCATACTCCTTGCGATAGAACTGCTGGATCTCGAGCAGCAACGGATTCTCACAGGAGACGCCCTTGCGCTCGCGCTCCAAAGCAAGGCCGATATGGTCTGCGAGAGCGATGAGAATCTTGTCGTTGATATCAACATTGAGCTCTCGACGGAGCATCTGAACAATGTCTTCGGCAATCACGAGGTTGACGGTGGGGATGGACTCCAAAAGATGTGCCAAGCGGTCAATCGTACGCGAATCCTGAGAAGTGCCCTCCTGCAGCGCATAGGTCTTTTCGACCGATGCTTCATCGATAGCGTCGCCGGCGTGACGGCCAAAGCAGAGGCCTCGGCCGATGACGATGAGCTCGGAGCCATCGTCCGAAGTGACCATTGCGACGTTATTGTTGAAAACTCGCTTGATAACCACGGTACCCACCACAAGAATTTACTCGGAAAGCCAGACGACAGGCTCTTTAACAGCAACAGGGCCGGAAGCGTGCTCACGAAGAGTCGAGTTCTCCGAACGCTCGCACACGATAACGAAGACCGTGGGATCGAAGCCGGCGGCGCGGACCGCGTCAAAATCGACCTCGACGAGGGGCTGGCCCGCGTCGACATGGTCACCCTGAGCAACAAGCGCATGGAAGCCCTTGCCCTCAAGTTTAACAGTGTCGATTCCGATATGCAGCATCACCTGAGCAGAGCTGTCGTCGGACATGATTCCCAGCGCGTGCTCAGTCGGAAACAACGCCGCGACGGTGCCGGAAACAGGAGCGCACACCGTTCCCTCTTGGGGAACCACGGCAACGCCATCGCCCACGGCACGACTGCTAAAAGCGGGGTCATTGGTTTTTTCTAGGTGAACAAGCTCGCCGGAAACGGGAGCGAGGATTTCGAACTCGGAAGTCGCAGTCGCCTGCTTGTCCGAGCCGCCCATAAGGCGAGAAAAGAAACCCATGGTGGCATGTCCCTTCATAAATATAGCCCAACCAAAATCAAGCGAATGCGCCCATAGAGACACATCCGTTCAAAGACTTTGGTTAGGCCCACGTCCGAGGGACTCGGTAACCTTCCGCATTTCTTTTTACGGGAGCTATTGTAGACAAGCCCAAAGCCAGAATAATCATTATGACCGGTGAACGGTATTTATTCTCCGATAAACGGTATTTAGGCGGCGTTTGGATGTCTCTATAGTTTTGTAACCCTCGTGGCTATTCCCGGTGGGGCACCCGACCCCGTATCGCGGCGCATGTCGCCCCCAATCTGGGTATCCGGTGCATGGTGCCCTATTGTCTTGCATAATTTCGCTTGCGTAATGCATAAAAAGACGGGGGCACCCCTTCCCGTCCCAACGTACCCCCGCTTGGACCGTGCAAAAACCGGAGTATTCAGCATCGCGGTCCCCGTCGGCGACGCCG
>URBS01000036.1 GCA_900546085.1 uncultured Collinsella sp. | reverse complement strand
GCTCGTCGATCTGGTCCTGCGTAAAGCCCTCCTGCTCCAGGCGGGCGCGCACAAAGGCCGTCTTGCGGCGCGAACCCAGACAGCCCAGATAGGCGGGCTTGGCGTGCATGGCCTGAATCACCACGTCAATATCGGACTTGTGACCCGCCGTGGCGACGACCACTAGGTCACGCGGGCCGATGGGGCACTGCTTGCTCAGGTTCTTGTAGTCGACCAGACGACGGTCGTAGACACCGGGCACCCATTCGGGGGTCAGTGTGCCGGGGCGGTCGTCGCAAGCCACGACGGCAAAGCCCGCCGCCGTGAGCACCCGCGCCGTCGCAGCACCCACGTGGCCGCAGCCAAAGATATAGGTCAGGCCCTCGGGGCAGAGCGTCTCGATGTGCGCCGCGGGAATCTCGGAGGCCGCGTTGGTGTAGGTGACCTTACTCCCCTCCTCCACCAGCGAAAGCTCGGGGCAGCCCATTATGGTGCGGCGCGACTCCTCGCCATGGTATTCGGCAACGTCGCCTTCATGCGCACTTGCGATAAACGGTTCAAAGTCGATGACGAAGTCGCCGATGCGCCGATAGGCCAAGACGTCGGCAACCGACTGGAACAACGGTGCCTGGGTCGCATCCAGATGCAGGTAGCACAGGCAGATGGCTCCGCCGCAAATCATGCCGGTATCGGAGTTCTCGCCGCCCATGGTGTAGCGGACCAGACGCGATTTACCCCCGGCCAGCAGCTCGCGCGCCTCGTCCAGCGCAAAGAGCTCAATCTTGCCGCCGCCGATAGTGCCCGCTTGGCTGCCATCGGCAAAGACAGTCATCCATGCGCCCACACCGCGCGGGGACGACCCCGCCGTACCGGCCACGACCACCAGCTCGCACGTCTCGCCAGCACGCAGGGCGGCAAGCGCCGCATTCACAACATCGAGCTTTTCCATTGCCGCCTTCTATCCTCTAAAGACATCGGTGAGCATAGCGAGTGCCTCGAGCACGCCGCCGCCGACCGACGTCGCTTTGTCCGAAATGTAGTTGATATAGCTGGCATCGCCGCGTGGATCGACATCGGCGCATTTAAAGCCCTCAGTCACCTGCACGCCGTTCGCCAAAAGCCCGCGCAGACAGCCATCGATCTGCGTGCACATGGGCGTATCGCCCGCGTAGCCAATCACGTCTCCGGCGCTCACGATGTCGCCGATTGCGCGGTCGGACCGAAACACGCCGGCGGCGGGGCTGTGGATAACACGTTCCTTGCCATAGCCGGCGATAATGCCCGGCACGCCCGTGTTGGGCTGGGGCGAACCTTGGGTAATGACACGGCCCAGGAAATGCCCACGCATGGTCTCGACCACGGCGTCGCAGTCAACCGGCGCGGTAAAGCCCGGCCCCACGGCGATGACGGCAGGCGCCATGTCGCGCGTGGTGCCCAAGTTGCGCTTAGCCAAAATCGCGTCGACCACAGCAGCGGGTTTAAGCTCATCGAGCATCTTGGCCTGAGGGTCCACCACAACGGCGACGTCTCCAGCCTCGGTAATCTCAAGCGCCTCAGCCGGCGTCTGTGCCAAGCGAGCGCGAATGCCTTCGACCTCGACCTCGCCCAGGCGAATGGCCTCGCAAAAACAGATTGTGCGGCGGATGCACGTGGGAACCGCGATATCGGCCATAACGACCGAAACGCCGGCGCGCACCAAGCGAGCGGCGACGCCCGTGGCGATATCGCCGGCGCCGCGAACATAAACGAGCATTCCCGGGGCACCTCCCTGTGCTACGGTTTGAGCAGAGCAAAAGCGGTTCGGCCGCTACTCTGATGATTATTTATTATCACAGTATTATACGGCGGTGAACAGATGGAAACGACGAGCGGAAACCTTGCCTCCGCGCTCAAGATCGAGCCGGGCATTACCGCAATTATCGGCAGCGGTGGCAAGTCGACCTTGCTAAAGACGCTGGGTCTCGAGCTCATGCGCGCTGGCGGCCGCGTGCTCCTCTGCACCACCACGCACATGTTTCCCGTCGCCGGCGTGCCGTGGGACGGGTCAAACCGTCGCCTGGATGCCGCGCCTTGGAAGCCGGGCGCCGCGCATGCCCCCGGCTGCACCTGCAAGGTATGCGCTGGCATGAGCCGCGGAAGCATCTGCCAGGCGGGTGTTTTGGACCCGGAGACAGGCAAGCTCTCCGCCCCCGCCGAGCCGCCCAACGAGCTGGCGCAGCGCTTTGACTATGTGTTGGCCGAGGCAGATGGCAGCAAGCGACTCCCGCTCAAGGCGCATGCCGCCTGGGAGCCGGTAATTCCCGCCGCCACGGCAAACGTTGTCTGGGTCGTCGGCGCCTCGGGGCTGGGCAAGCCCGTCGCCGAGGTTGTCCACCGCCCCGAGCTCTTCTGCGAGCGCTGCGACTGCGAGCCTACCGACATCGCCACGCCCGAGCGCGTCGCCCAGGTGCTCAATGCCGAGATGCAGATGCTGAACCTCAACAATGCCCGTATCATGCTCAACCAAGTCGACACGCTTGCCGACTCAACGATAGCCGACCGCTTCCAGGCAGCCCTCGGCCGCCCCGTCGTCGCCACCAACCTCAAGTAGCTGGCGCTGCCCCAGCAGGCCTATAAGTTGCGGTGGAATAGTTCCTGAAACGGCCTATTTGGCGGCTAAACAGGAACTATTCCACCGCAACTGCGGAGGGAAATCCGGTGATCTTCCTGTTAGCGGGGGACGTAGCGGCCGGGTTGGGCTCCGGTGGGCTCGCCGTCGCGCGCAGCCAGTACGCCGTTCACAAACACGGCCTTGGCGCGGCCGTGCGCCTCAAAGCCCTCGAGCGGCGTGTAGTCCACGGCCTGATGCTGCGTCGCGGCGCTAATCGTCCAGCGCGCCTTGGGATCCCACACGCACACGTCGGCATCGGCGCCCTCGGCAAGACAGCCCTTGTGCGGATACATGCCAAAGACGCGCGCCGGGTTCTCGCTCATCAGGCGGCACAGATCCTCGGGGCCCAGCTGTCCCTCAAAGCTCGTAGCGATCGCGACGGGGCGATGCTCCACGCCGGGTCCGCCGTTGGGAATCGCGCGGAAGTCGTCGCGCCCGCGGTCCTTTTGCCCGTGCAGGTTAAAGCTACAGTGGTCGGTCGCAATCGTATCGATCTCGCCGGCCACAAGCGCCTCGCGCAGTGCCGCACGGTCGCCGGCATGGCGCAGCGGCGGACTCATCACGTACTTGGCGCCCGCAAAGCCGTCCTCGCCCTGCTCCAGATAGCAGGTGTCGTCGAGCATCAGATACTGAGGGCATGTCTCGACATAGATGTTCTTCTGCCCGCGCGCTTTGGCAGCGCGAATGGCCTCGAGCCCCAGCTTGGTCGAAAGGTGCACCACGTTGACCGGAGCGTCCCCGGCCAAGTGCGCCAGATACAGCAGGCGGCTCACGGCCTCGGCCTCACACACGTCCGGACGGCTGAGCGCATGGCCCTCGGGCCCGTGGATACCCTGCTCAAACACGCGCTTCTGCAGCGCGTTGACCAACGTGCCGTTCTCGCAATGCACGCACAGGATACCGCCCACGCGCTTGAGCTCCTCCAGCACCTCGAGCGTCTCGGCATCGTCCAGGCGCAGATGGTCGTAGGCAAAGTAGGTCTTAAACGACGACACGCCCGCCTCGCGCATGGCCGAAAGATCGGCGCGGTTGCGCTCATTCCACTCGGCAAGCGCCATATGGAAGGCATAGTTGGCGGTGCAGGTGCCGTCGGCGCGATGATGCCACTCGGCCAAGGCATCGGGCATGGTCACGCCGCGATCGGCCGTCGCGTAGTCCACAATGGTCGTCGTGCCGCCGCAGGCAGCCGCGCGCGTGCCGGTCTCAAAGCTATCGGCTGTCCAATCCATGCCGGTCCAGCACTGCATGTGCGTGTGCCCATCGATAAAGCCCGGGAACACCCAGCAGCCCGCAGCATCCTCGACGGTATCGCCCTCGGCCGGCTCAATCGCCGCGGCAATCCGCACGATCTTATCGCCATCCATGGCAAGATCGGCGCGGCGAAGCCCCTGGGGCGTCACGAGTGCGCCGTTTTTGATGATGATCATAATTGCTCCTTATTGATTGATGCAGTTGGCCACGCGATCAAAATACGAGCAGGCGGCGATATGCTCCGTTATGCGTCGCTGTCCCTTGACGGTATCGACGTCCCACAGCTCGTAGGCACGCGCCTCGACCAGCACCACGTCGGTACGGTCCTTGAGGATCGAACCGCCGCCGTCCTTACCCTCAAGACACATAAGTGCATCGAACAGTTCCGCCGGAAAGAGCACCGGGCTCGAAGGCTCACCGTTGCACGCAAGACGCACCGGATGCTTGCGGCCACGCTCGTCAAATGCACGAACCATAGCCTCAAAAGAATCCGAACTCACGAGCGGCTGGTCGCCCGGCAAAAAGAGGCAACCTTTCCAGTTGCGTTCGACTCCCCACGAAAGGCCCGCACGGACGCTTTCGCTGCGCAGCTCGCCATCGTGCAGCACGCACGGGCAATGCTTGTCATCACAAATCTGAGCGACCTCGGGCCAACGCGTCGAAACCACAACGTCAAAGCCCCGGGGAACCGAATCAATGGTCCGGGCAATCAGCGGCTCGCCATAGATATCGGCGAGCATCTTGTTAGAGCCAAATCGCTTGCCCTCGCCCGAAGCCATAATGACGCAACCAAGTTTCATGGCGATACCTCCCCTGAAACCATCGTACCCATAACTCGCGTCGCGGGGCATCTACATCGAAAGCGCTTATCCCGCACGCCCACGATGCAAAAAGGGGCACCCCGCCGGTTGGCAGAGCGCCCCCTTTACATGGCTTACCTCAGCCCGGCTTTAGGCCTGGAACCAACGGGCGGTGTTGCGCTCGTCGAGGGCCTTGAGGGTAGCGGCGGGATCGGCAACCTTCTGCAGGAACATCATGGCTGCGATGGCGTACGGCTTGTAGCTGGCCTCCTTGTACATGCCCACACGGTGCATGTCGAAGACGTCGGCGTTGACCTCGCCGTGCTCGCAGGAGACACCGGAGATGTCGGCGGGCAGCGGGTGCATAAAGATGGTGTCCTGGCCGTTGGCGGTCTTCTCCATGAGCTCGGTTGTGGAGCACCAATCCTGATGCGTAGCGTTCTGGGCGAGCAGCTCCTTCTCGAGCGCGGCGATGCCGGCGTCGTCGCCCTCGGCGTACAGGTTGGTACGCTTCTCCATGGCGGCAAACGGAGCCCAGCTCTTGGGGATCACGATGTCGGCGCCCTCGAAGGCCTCAGCCATGGTGTTGACCTGCTTAAAGGTGGTGCCGGACTCGGCGGCATAGCCCTTGGCACGCTCGACGACCTCGGGCATGAGGTCGTAGCCCTCGGGGTGGGCCAGGGTGACGTCCATGCCAAAACGGGGCAGCAGGCTGATCAGCGACTGCGGGCAGGACAGCGGCTTGCCGTAAGAGGGCGAGTAGGCCCAGGTGACGGCAACCTTCTTGCCCTTGAGGTTCTCGAGGCCGCCAAACTCGTTGATGAGGTAGAGCATGTCGGCAGAGGACTGCGTGGGGTGGTCGGAGTCGGACTGCAGGGAGATGAGCGTGGGACGGTGATCCAGAACGCCATCCTCGTAGGCCTGCTGGACAGACTCGGAGACCTCGGCCATGTAGGCGTCGCCCTTGCCGATGTACATGTCGTCGCGGATGCCGATGACGTCGGCCATGAAGGAGATCATGGTAGCGGTCTCGCGGACGGTCTCGCCGTGAGCGATCTGGGACTTCTTCTCGTCCAGGTCCTGCAGCTCAAGGCCGAGCAGGTTGGCTGCCTTAGAGAAGGAGAAGCGCGTACGGGTGGAGTTGTCACGGAACAGCGAGACGGCCAGACCCGAATCGAAGATCTTGGACGAAACGTTGTTCTCGCGCAGCTCGCGCAGGGCGTCGGCGACGATGTAGAGCGCCTTGAGCTCATCGGTGGTCTTATCCCAGGTGTGCAGGAAGTCGCTGCCGTACATACCCTTAAAATCGAGGCCGTTCAGCTGCTCGACGAGCTCGGTAAACTTAGCGTCCATGTAAATATCCTTTCCAAAGGTAAAACCGCTACCGTTGAGGAAGCATGGGAGATAACGACCGCGGGCCCCAAGTCAACAGGAGGCGCCGGGGGCATAAACTGTCCCCGGCTCAACAAGATCGAGGAATGGGACTAGTCGATCTTGTTGTTGGTCAAACCGGCACGGAAGACGGTGGCGTCGCCATCGGCCTGGCTCGGATCGTAGAGGTTCAGGGCAGCCACATACATGGCGGCAGCGGTGACCAGGTCGTCCTTGTAGGTGACCTCGTTGGGAGCGTGAGCCTGAGACTCGGCACCCGGGCCAAAGCCGACGCAGGGGATGCCATAGCGGCCCTGGATGGAAACGCAGTTCGTGGAGAAGGTCCACTTGTCGCACAGCGGACGACCGGTGCGCTTGTCCATGCTGGGCTCGCAGCCGATGCGCTCGTCACCGAACATGGCCTTGTGGGCGTCGACGAGGGCCTTGACGTGCGGAGCGGTCTCCTTGTTGATCCACGTGGGGAAGTAAGCCTCGGTCTCGTAAACCTCGCCGGTCCAGGACGGACGGTCGTACATGTACATGGAGACCTTCACGTCGTCGCCGTACTTCTTGGCGGCCGGCAGGTTGCGGATCTCGTCCAGGCAAGACTCCCAGGTCTCACCGGCGGTCATACGACGGTCGATGGAGATGGCGCAGGAGTCAGCGACAGCGCAGCGGCTGGGGCTGGTGTAGAAGATCTGGCTGACGGTGCAGGTGCCGCGGCCCAGGAAGCGGGCGTCCTCGAAGTGCTCGGGGTTGTACTTAGGGTCGAGCATCTTGACGAGGCCCTTGATGTCGGTCGACTCGTCGCAGCCGTTGTTGTTGAGGGCGCGGACGTCGGCGATGATGTCGGCCATCTTGTAGATGGCGTTGTCGCCGCGGTCGGGAGCGGAGCCGTGGCAGGAGGTGCCGTGAACGTCGACGCGGATCTCCATGCGGCCGCGGTGACCGCGATAGATGCCGCCGTCGGTGGGCTCGGTGGAAATGACGAACTCGGGCTTAATGCCGTCCTTGTTGTAGATGTACTGCCAGCACATGCCGTCGCAGTCCTCTTCCTGGACGGTGCCGACGACCATGATCTTGTAGCCCTCGGGGATGAGGCCCATGTCCTTCATCATCTTGGCAGCATAGGTAGCGGAAGCCATGCCGCCCTCCTGGTCAGAGCCGCCGCGGCCGTAGATGATCTCGTCGGTCTCGTAGCCCTCATAGGGATCGGCATCCCAGTTCTCGATGTTGCCGATGCCGACGGTGTCGATGTGGGAGTCGATGGCGATGATCTTGTCGCCCTCGCCCATAAAGCCCATGACGTTACCCAAGCCATCGACCTTGACCTCGTCATAGCCGAGGCTCTCCATCTCGGCCTTGATGCAGGCGACAACCTCACCCTCCTCGCAGGACTCAGAGGGGTGAGAGATCATGGCGCGCAGGAAGCGAGTCATATCAGCGCGGTGAGACTCAGCAGCGTTTTTAATTGCCTCGAAATCGAGTTCCTTAGTCATAACAGTCAACCTTTCTACAAGGGTTTACCTACAGGTAGATATTTCAGATAGATCACTTGTGCCAAGCAGCGTGAGGTCGAGCACCCGGCAAGCAAGCAACCATAGGAGGCGGACGGAGGACTTTGCTCCGTCGCGAGTTCCGCACGAGCCGGAGAGCACTTAATGTGCTCTCCGTGCGAGCAGGACTGTCCGAGCAGGGAGTAAAGTCCTCCGGCTGCCTCCGGACAGGTCAGCCTGCTAGCAAGTCGGGTACTCGCCCTCCCAGACGATGCGACGGTACTGATCCGGATCGGTGTCGCCCTCGGTGGAGAAGCAGAGCACGGAGCTTGTCTTGTCCAGACCGATGAGCTCTTTGAGCTCGGCGTACTCGGGATCGAGCATGAGGGTCTCGACCAGGCCGGTGGTCACGGCGCCGGACTCGCCGGAGATGACGCGCGGGTCGCCCTTCTCGGGAGCACCCAGGGTACGCATACCGCGAGCGGTGACCCAGTCGGGGCAGGACACGAACGCGGTGGTGTGGTTGCGCAGGATATCCCAGCCCAAGATGTTGGGCTCGCCGCAGCACAGGCCGGCCATGATGGAGGGCATGTCGCCGTCCACAATGCGCGGATCGCCGTCGCCGGCGGCAGCGCCCTTGTACAGGCAGGCGGCAGGCGCGCACTCGACCACGACGAAGGTGGGCGGGTTATCGGGATACAGGTTGGTGAAGTAGCCCACCACGGCGCCGGCGAGCGAGCCTACGCCAGCCTGGACAAAGACGTGCGTCGGGCGGTTGATGGCCATCTCGCGCAGCTGCTCGGCAGCCTCGGAAGCCATGGTGCCGTAGCCCTCCATGATCCAGGACGGGATCTTCTCGTAGCCCTCCCAAGCGGTGTCCTGAACGATAACGCCGCGCTCGCAAGCGTCGGCCTCGGCGGCGGCCATGCGCACGCACTCGTCGTAGTTGACCTCTTCGATGGTCACCGTGGCGCCCTCGGCGGCAATGTTATCAAAGCGGGGCTTGGTGGAACCCTTGGGCATGTGCACGACAGCCTTCTGGCCCAGCTTGTTGGCAGCCCATGCCACGCCGCGGCCATGGTTGCCGTCGGTGGCGGTAAAGAAGGTGGCCTGGCCAAAGTCCTTGGCAAGCTGATCGGAGGTCAGGTAATCGAAGGTGCACTCGGCAACGTCCTTGCCGGTCTCCTCGGCAATGTAGTTGGCCATGGCAAACGAACCGCCCAGGACCTTAAAGGCGTTGAGGCCAAAGCGATAGCTCTCGTCCTTAACGCACAAGTTGGACAGGCCCAGGCGCGCGGCCTGGCCATCCAGGCGGGCAAGCGGAGTGACGGTGTACTGGGGGAACGACTGGTGGAAGGCGCGGGCCTTCTTCACGTGGTCGAGGCTCATGATTCCCAAGTGCTTGTCATCGCTCTTGGGCATCGTGTTGCCCGCCCACTGGATCTTATCGGCCATACGGTGAACTCCTTAAGTTCTCTCTTGCCGGCCCCCGCATACGCGTTTCAGCCCATTCCCATTCATGCGACTGAACTTTTATGTGGATGCCAAACAAAAAGTTTGTTAGCACTGTTCTATCACACTTTTTGATTGGAAAACCTAACAAATTGTTTGTTGCCGTAATCGGTACCTTTTCGCCGCCGAACGGTCACCAATTAGCCTGTCTATGTATTTGTTTGCGAACAGGTGTGGTTTATGGCAAAGTGTGCCCAAGGCACCCATGACCCCCGCACAGATTGAGTTTTACAAGCGCCTCGCACACGGTCTGGCGCTCCAATTTGGTCCCAACTGCGAAGTCGTCGTCCACGATCTGGAGACCGAGGACGTGGACCACTCCATCGTAGTGATCGAAAACGGCCACGTCAGCGGGCGCAAACTGGGTGACGGACCCAGCCATATCGTGTTTGAGTCCATGCACGAGGGCACCACCGACGTGCACGACCGCGAGCCATACCTCACCAAAACCACCGATGGCAAGCTGCTCAAGTCCTCGACCATCTTTATCCGCAACGACGAGGGCAGGCCCGTCGGCATTTTGGGCATTAACTTTGACATTACGCTCATGAAGGCTTTTGAGCGCTCGCTCGATGCCTTTACCGGCACCGGCGGCACGGGCTACACCGAGCCCGAGCCCATTACCAAAAACATCGGCGACCTGCTCGAAGATCTGCTGCGCGAGTGCGAGCAATACGTGGGCAAGCCTGCAGCCCTCATGACCAAAGATGAGCGCATTCGCGCCATTGGCTATCTCGACCGTCGCGGCGCCTTCCTCATCTCCAAGTCGAGCGAACGCGCCTGCGAGTTCTTTGGCATCTCCAAATACAGCTTCTATAGCTACCTCAATGAGGCCAAGGCGGCGGCCGACGACAAGTAGGCACTCGCCTAGATTGCCCCTCCCCTTTTGGGCGCGAGTTCTGGAAAGCTCGAATCCAAGACCGAGCCGCTTGGGAAGTTCCATATAATCGATGTCATTAGTATTTCGAAAGGGTGGAACAGAATGGCGTTGAGCAAGGCATCATGCACCGGTCGCGGATTGATTCCGGCAATTGGTGGACATGTGCACCGCATGTTCGATGAGGGTGAAGACGACCTGTTTTCGTTGAGCCTTGACGACGTGATGGATGATCGCCCGTGGACCGCCGACGAACTCATGGGCGGTGGGGCTCGCCCGTCAAGCCCCAATCCCGCACTTGCGCCTAAGCCCGCATCTGCGCCGGCTCCTGCGCAGTCGCCTGTTTCGACGCCCGCGTCTGCGCCCACACCCACTCCCCGCCCCGCAAGCGACCCGTCCGAGACGGCGGCATTTCTCGCTGCAGCGACGCAGGGCAAATCGGCCGACAGCACCGTTATGTACAGCGCCCAGCAGTTGCCTGTTCCTGCGGCACGCAAGCCTCCGGTCACAAGGCTCGATGAGCCCGTTGCCCATCAGGTTGCCTACGATTCCTGGGCTGCAGCCGATCTGGATGAGACCTCTACCGGCATGCCGGCGCTCGACGTTCCAGTTAACCCGCTTTTTGCCGCCAACACGAGCGCCGCGGGCTATGAGGGCGGTGCGGCATATTCCGATTATTCCGATGGCCATGCTGACGCCGGTCGCATCGAGACCGAGGATTATGGCACCACATCGAGCGATTATCTCAACGATCCGTACGCTGCCACGCCTGCACCGGAATATGACCCGGAGGCCGCGTCCGCACCGGCGTATACCAAAAGCACGGGCGAAGAGCGCTTCGCCGATTATTACGCCGAGGAAAAGGCGCTGCGTTTTTCGGAATTTCCGCAGGCAGTCAAGGTTGCCTTTATCGCCATTGTCATTGCCCTGCTCGGCGTCATTGCGTTTGAGGGATTCCGGCTGTTCTCCGGCCCCACCCAAGCGGAGTCGGAGACCCAGCAAAAAGAGGACGATGACGAGTATCTGGACATCAACACCCTCAAGGGCGACCCCAACGACGGAGACGACGAGTAGCGAGGGTTAAGGGAGGGCCGGAAGAGCCAGCGGCATGTTACGGCTCCAAAAGCCCTGCCATAAAGATGGGCAGATACAGCACGTCACCATCGCGGTGAAGATTACATTCCGCAAGTACCAGGGCGCGATCGATTCCGTAGCCCTTCGTCGCGAGCGCGTTGTCGAGCGCCGCATGGGACTTAAAGCTCTTGCCCGACTTGACCTCGATGGCAAGGACCTCCCCATCGAGCGTCTCCTCCACAAAATCGAGCTCACCGACCTTTTTGGACGTAAAGTAGCGCAATCTAAATCCATGAGCTTTGAGCTCTTGGGCAACGAAGCCCTCAAACGCCGCCCCCATATTCATGCCAAAGGGGCCCTCCGCCTCCCCATCAAAAACGCCTTGGGCGACCCTTTTGGAATACGACGACATGAGCATTCCGGTATCCAAGTAAAACAGCTTGAACAGATTTCGCTGCTCCCCCAATAAAAGGGGTGCCACGGGCGCCGTTACGTTATATACGGAAAGCGCGACACCCGCCTCCGATAACCAGAGAAAATGATCTGTCACCTGCGAAAAACGTTTGACACCGTTAATCGATGACAGTTTGAATCGCTTGTTTTTGGAGCCGGCCTCGCTGGGAATCAAATCATAGATATCGCGAATAACCAAGCGTAGCTCGGGCGGAGCGTACTTTGCGATGTCATCGCGATACAGGGCATGAAGATCACGATGGATGTTTCGAACCTCGTCGACATTGCGCGTCGCCAAGAAGGAATTGACCGCGTCAGGCATGCCTCCCACCACCACATACTGATGGAACAGATCGAGCAAGCGGTCATACAGGTAGCCGGGAAGCTCCCCCTCATCCTTTAGACAGCCCCTGAGCATGTCAAACACGCTGGCACCAACGCCATTTGCCCAGCAAAACTCCTCAAAGTCGAGCGGGTACATCTGGACCTGCTCGACATACCCCACCGGCAGGGAATCGATGCCCTCGAGCTCAACACCAAGGAGCGATCCGGTAAGGATGTATCGAAAGTCACCGCGCTGGACCAGGTATTTGATAAACGTCACCACGTTGGGGCATCGCTGTACCTCGTCGATAACCACGACGGTCTTGTTCGCAACCATCGGCTGCGTCGCAGCAATAGACATGCGCATAAGCAGGTCGTCCGCACTTTTCGCCGCCAAAAACGAATCGCGCACGGACGCGTCGGCGATAAGGTCGAACGTCACGACATTTTCGAACGATTCGTTTGCAAAGACGCTGACTAAATATGACTTTCCCACCTGTCGGGCGCCCTTGACCAAAAGAGCCTTGTTAGGCGACGAGGCAAGCCAAGATTCAAACTGTGCTTTCGCTTTTCTCTGCAGCATAAGCATACCCCTTATTACGTGCTGTTTTGGCACTAGGATACACTTTTCCGTGGTTGTTAGATGCTTATTTCGACACTTTTTCGAGGTTTTAAAGTGTGTATTACGACACTTTTCTGTACTTTTACATGGGCGATTTCGACACTTTTCCTGATTTAAGCCTAACAGCAGCCGGCGAAATCAAGCGCCGCCCGCGCGTCATTTCGCAAGCAGCGCTTGATTTGTGTCCGCGCGCGCTGATAGACTCCATCGTGCCCGCAAGGAGCGGGCGCGTTTTATCCAGAGTCGGGGTAGAGAGTTGGCTCCACGATCCCGACGCCAACCGGCCAAGAGGCACGGTGGCCCTGCCAACATCGATAAAAGGAGTCCGTATGGACAATTTCTCCGTGCGCAGCGAGCGCAACTTCCACAATCTGGTCGTCAAACCGAATCACATGCATCTTCTGGATAAGCCAAATGGCTACGCCTCGGCCATGGTCAAGAGCAGTCTCTCCCACCAGATGCGCTTTACGGTGCAGGTACTCGAGGAAGAGCTCTGCGCCGTTGGCGACCCGCACGTACTGCAGATCAAGCTGCTCGGAGACGACTCGCGCGAGCCGTCCAGCTGGGAGTTATTTGCTGATGGCGCATGCGTTGCGGGCGGATCCGGCGCCTTTGCCCGCGAGTGTTTCTACGAGGGCGCCGAGGTGTTCCTGGACCTGTGCCGCGATGCCGTCGAGGCTGCCGAACTGCGTCAGTGGAGCCAGAGGGAATATGAGCTGCTAAGCGCGACGCGCGGAATTGCGGGGGTGTAAACGGGCGGATGAGCCCTCTACGATTTTAAGCTGGCGAAGGTCGAGAATTAGACTCCCGGCCTTCAACCTAGCACTGCTTTATAAGATCGAGTACCGCGGGAATGTCATCGGCACTCCGAAGGGCAACATAGGTCGGTAGGCCCGGGCCAAATCCACCCTGCGTGCGTTTATCCTGGCACATGTCCTCTGGATCCATTAGATCATCCACACTCTTTGCCAAGCCAACGGCAATCCAGCCGCCGTTGCTAGTCCTGCCTTCCAGCACGGCATGCAACTTCCGTTTGCCCGACCTGAATCCTACGTAGTACTTGGCCATATAGGATTCCCACGAAGGATTGGCGTTGAGGATAGACTCGCGTATCTCCTCGAACAGTTTTTGATTAAGCCCGCCCTCGGCAAAGGTTGGATGGTTCTCTTGCAAGGTCCAGATAGGCGCCTCGTCAGACTCCCCACGAGAAGGACGGTACTTGTCGACGACGTCTGCCGGAAGGTCGGGATATTTCCATATCTCGCACGCCTCTTTCGCCAGATCGTCCGCACGCTGCCTAATCTCCTCCTCGCTCCATTTTTCATGCGAGGCGA
Organism: uncultured Collinsella sp.; assembly: GCA_900546085.1. GTDB lineage: Bacteria > Actinomycetota > Coriobacteriia > Coriobacteriales > Coriobacteriaceae > Collinsella. Next base: position 2,398 of record URBS01000036.1, on the reverse strand, counting down.
TCGACTTGTTTAGGTAGAGCGGGCTGCATTTAAGTCCCACGTTCGGAAGATTGAGCTTGTCCGAGAACGACCGGTTTGAGTACTCCTGGTTGTAGCCCGTCAGCGTAAGGTTGCCCAGGTTGTTGCATAACCTGTCGTGGATGTCTTCCCAGTTCTCGCCAAGCGATTCCTTCCAGCCATGTTCACCGTCGATCGTCTGGGGCATGACGTGCTCGATTTGGTAATTGTCAGCCGAGATGGGCTCCTTCGGGTGGTGCCAGTTCTCCATGCGCTCCAGGTAATAGCGCTTTTTGGAGAAGCGGTTGTAGCAGTCACGCGTCTTAAACTCCTCGACAAAATGCTCGTCTGTCGGGAAGTACGCAGTCATACCGCTGCTGTGGATAAGGAGCATCGCCGTAACGTACTCCTCTATATCGTCCTGCTGCTCGAGGTTGCGATACATGCCGGCAAAGAAATTATTTAGGCCCGTGGTAAGCCTGCCGCAAACCGCCCGCCTGAACAGGAACGACTCGATAGTCTCGCAGATGCGAAGAAACGCATTGCGGTTTAACATATTTCCCTCGTAAACCGAGTAAAGCAGCATCAAAAGAGGCCTGATCTGCTTCACATCAAGGCTTACGATTCTGCCGAATACTTGGTGCAGGCCATCGTCTTTCTCCTCGCCAAGGAACAACCTGGCATATCTTTGCGCATATTCGCGGAGCTCCTTCAGCAGGCCCTCGGTATCCCCATCGTAGTCATCAGCGAAATAGCGTTTGAACTCGTAGTAGGCCTCGTTTTCCTTTGGCATCCTATTGGGTACCTTGAGCCACAGCCAGTACCAGATAAATGCATTGAACTCTTCTTCGCCGCCTTTTCCGAACAAGCGCTCGAGCGGGTGCCAGTAACCCTCGTAAAGCTTGGTCTGCTCGTCATTGGGAAGAGACATAAGAACGAAGTTACGAATGAGGTCAATAGGCGTGAGCGGCTTGCCCTTGGAGTTCATGGACTCAAATATGAGCTGGGCATTATCAACGCCCGCGGTGAGCTTGGTGTCGATGACCTGCACGCGGTTTAGCCCCGCCCAAAGCCTTGCAGGGTCGAATGATTTCCCGTGCATCTTTTCACGGAAGAACGCATAGTTCTCGACGATCCGATCCGATTTTTCATCTGGCACGGGAGACCTAGATACGATGGAAAACAGCGTCTCTTTATCGTCCTGCGAAAGCACCAGCTTGTAGCGCGCCAGACCGTTGTAGTCATCATCGTTAAAGAGGTAATTCTTTCGCAGAGCCGAGATCTTGAGATCCCCAAGGAAACCAGCCTTGTCCGGATTGCTCTCCAAATAATCAGCTAAGGCGGCAATCATCAATGAGAACGTCGTCATACGCTGTTGTCCATCGATCAGGAGCACGCGCGAGATGCTTGTGGCCGAGCTCTCGGACTCAGGTATATAAAGCATCGACCCCACGAAATGCGGCACGTCATCACGACCCGCTCGCATGACGTCATCCCAAAGCACTTCGCACTCTTTTACGCTCCACGAATAAACTCGCTGGTACACAGGAATGACGAACTGCATCTTTGCCACGCCCATAAGGTCGAGCAGATTTGCCTCGGTTGCTTTCATTTGCGCTTGCTCCCTTTTCTTGTTTTACGTCACCTACCGTCAGTCCTCCACTGAACGGAGGGCGCTAAAGACGAGAGCATCGAAGCACAGAAGCAACCGGGATGCTCATATCACTAGATTTTACAACGCTTGTTGCGGACGCATTTTATATGAATTTGAGCAAGGCGTTGGGACGCGATTACACGCAATTGGACGCCCGTCCAGTTCCGATGGGCTGCCCTATGAGAAGCGAGCAGACGGCAAGGGTGAGTCGACTCCCATCGAGCGAGCTATTCGCAAGCTCCCGTCAGGTTGGGCATGGGCGCGAATGAGGATGGTCGCAAGGGTTGAGGCTGGCAAGACACCGAGTAAAGATGCCTTTGTCGACGAGGGCATTCCCTATTTCAAAATGTTCAACCTGCGTAATCAAGCAATTGATTTTGCCTTCCACCCTCAGTTTATTAAGCCAGAAATCCACTATGGACAGTTGGGCAAGTCTCAAATTCATCCTGGCGATCTAATTATGAATATCGTTGGGCCGCCACTCGGAAAGCTTACAATTGTTCCTAATTCCTTTCCAGAGGCAAACACAAATCAAGCTGCTGTTGTCATTCATTCGTATTCGCCTGAAGTGCCGATTGCGTGGCTCTTTTACTATCTCTCCGAGATGTCGGAGATCAACAACGTCTCAACTCGTGGAAGCGCCGGTCAGGTCAATATTTCTGTAAATCAATCGCGAGAAATGTTCGTTGCGATCCCGCCCCTCGCCGAGCAGCGCCGCATCGTCGACGCGCTCGACAAATACCTGGC
>URBS01000035.1 GCA_900546085.1 uncultured Collinsella sp. | reverse complement strand
CGGCGACCACCGAGATCTACACTCTTTCCCTACACGACGCTCTTCCGATCTCAGCCAGGCGGTTCTCAACGAGCTGACGCAGGTTGGGCTTCTTGTTGCCCACCATAATGTCGTCGGAGCTAAAGTCGCGAATCATGCGGCTGATGCGGCAGAACGCCGGCGTCACCACGATGTCATCGGCCAGTACGTCGAGCAGCTCTTCCTCGGTATAGGGGCGCCACTCGCCACGCTCGTAACAGCCCACCAGGCGCGAACCCTCGATGAGCGCACACGGGTAGACCTTGACCTCGTCGGGCATAAAGGCGCCCTCGGTCATAAAGCGCTCGTAGTCGCGCTTGTCCCCCTCGGGCGTGGCGCCGAGCAAGTTGAGCATAAAGTGCGCGTGGATCTTAAAACCAAACAGGCGCGCGAGCGAAAACGCTCGCTCGATCTGTGCCAACGAAATACGGCGTTCGTTGATGTCGAGCAGGTGCTGGTCGAGACTCTGGATGCCCATCTGAATCTTGGTGCAGCCCAGGCGGCGAACGAGCGTAAGCGCTTGCGGCGTCACGGCATCGGGGCACGTCTCGATAACGAGTCCCACCACGCGATGCTTCGCCGTCTCGTTGATGCGCTGTTGCCGCTCAAGCTCCTCCATCGTCGCCGTCTGCCACTCGGCAACCTCGCCCCACGGCGTACCGGGGCCGTACAGACGACGCACCGCGCGGTTGTAGCCGCCCACGGCGGCATCCACACGCTCCTGCTCGTCGGCAACGCCGGCAGTAAGCTCGGCCTCGTCTGTCGCAATGCCGGCGGCCCGATAGCGCTCGCGACGCTCCGCCACTACCGACGGAAGAGCATCGGCGGGAGCATCATCGAGCAGGCGCCCTGCCTCGGCACGACTGATACCCGGACGCGCCAGCATGGGATTGGCCGCCACGCCGGCCACGGCATCGTCATTGAGCGCACGGAAAAGCTCCGACATAAACCATGTCTGATAGCCTTCCGGATAGTCGCTCCAGGTGCCACCGAGCACGATGAGCTCGATCTTATCGGTCGCATGCCCCATCTGCGAAAGCGCGGTCAGACGAGCACTCACCTGCAGATACGGGTCGAAGCAGTTTTGCTCCGCACGGGCGCACGCCGGCTCGTCGTGCAGATAGCTTTTGGGCATGCGCAGATCGCTGGGGCAAAACAGGCAATCGCCCGAACAGGGCCACGGCTTGGTGATAACGGTAATGGTCGCCACGCCCGAAGCCGTGCGACGCGGCTTCATCCTCAGCACTCGCAGCAACTGGCGTTCCAGATCGGCATCGACATTCCACGCAGCCCAACGAGCCGGCTCCTCGTGTTTAACCCGCTGGTAAAACGGCAGCAGACGGCGCTTGGCCAGATCACGCTTGTCGGCACCCTCACGGCGCGCCTCGGCGTGTATCAGTTTGACGAGCGCCTTGTCGTCCACGGTCTCGCCGCGACGCAGGGCATCGAGTATGTTCAAAATAATCTGTTCCATGACCCCATTGTAAAGGCAAAGGCGCCGGAGCCGACCTCGGCTTCGGCGCCTTCATCAAACAGCGCGTCTATGCTTACGGGTTTTCGAAAACTGCCCGTCACTCCGAACCAAAGGACACGTCGCCCGAGCCGATCTCAAAACGATACGTGGCGGACTTATCACCGTTGTCGAACTCAAGATTCGAAACGGTCTCACCATCGTAGCCATCCGGGAGGAAATCGCTCTCGAAGTCACCGCTGCCCAGGGTAAGACTCGCCGTAAAGCCCGTAGAGTTCGGAACCGTCATCTCCACATCGCCCGAGCCCACGGTAACATCCATCGAGTTCGCGGGGGCCTGATTCAGGTCAAACGTCACATCGCCCGAACCAACCTCGGCGCTGAGCGCATCAGTCACGCCGCCCGCAAACTTTACATCTCCCGAGTTCAGGAAAAGATCGAAGCCATCGCAGATGATGCCGGCGATCTGCAGATCACCCGAACGTACGTGCGCGTTAACTCCCTTCAGATGTTCGGCAACACGGCGCGGCAGCTCAACCGTAACCGTGCGGTCGATTGCCTTACCGTCATCACTTCTAAACTGGGAAATCTTGAGTGCCGAGTCTTTGACGGATGCGATATTTTGCGTCGCGGCCTTTGAGGCATCCACGCCCTTGGCAACGCGTCCCCGCTCGATAACGCGAACCTTGTTGCCGTCAACGACCTTGACATCGACCGTGGCCGCGGCGATATCGAAATCGAGGTAGCGAAACTCATCGGCATCAAAGGTCGCACTCGAAAGCTGCTGAGGCTGAGCGGAATACTTACCGCCATCGTTCAAAACATCGGTGTCAACCGCATCGTCCATACCGGACAAGCCGGATGCAATATTGCCGAGATCCCACGGACCATCAAAATGAATCAATGTCCGCGAAGCGCCAAAGACAAGCCCAACAATAAGCACAAACGCTCCGATGCCAACGCCCAGACGCACCTTAGATTCATGCGAGAGTTTCATTATTCATCACCTTCTTTGGCGCTCGGATCAGCGGGGGTCGCGGTAGCCACGTCGGTATCAACCGCAGGGGAATCATCCTGAGCCCTGGCTGCCACCGGCGCCGGACCAACCTGAATATTCCCGCGCGCCCAATCGCCGTCGAGCGCACGCGCCACCCAGTGATAGATGGGGATCGTAAAGAAGATCAGTGCGGCAAAGGGGGCACCACCAAACAGGAACATCAGTAAAAAGAACAGCAGCCAGCACACGGCCCAATACGGAAACGACTGGAACGGACCTTTCACTGGAGTCGGATTGACCGCGCCAGCGCTCGTCGCTTGCGCCGTCGCGGCGTTAGCCGCCTGTGCGCTCCAACTTGCAGCTTGCGCCGCCTTGGCCGCGGCATCACTCGCCTGTGTTGCCGCCTCGGTAGCGCGCGCTGCCGCCTCGTGGGTACGGGCGCGCTCGGCCGCCTCGGCCTCGCGCTGGCGAGCACGGTCCTCGTTCTCAAACTCGATATCGTCCTCGATCTCGTCGCTCGGATTGAGCAGCTCGTCCAGACTCACACCATAGAGCTTGGCAAGCGAGATCAGGTTCTCGGTATCAGGCGAGCTCTCCGCGCGCTCCCATTTACTGACCGCCTGGCGCGACAGTCCCAGCTTTCGTGCCAATCCTTCTTGGCTAAAGCCCTTGCTGCGGCGAAGATCAGCGAGCCGCTGCGCAGTTTCTACATTCATGATTCCTCCTATGCTTTTGCCAGCCGTGCCGCCGGACCGTTGTTGTTCTTAAGGCGCCTTTCACAGTTAGAAATCTATCCGCCACCGCCAAAATCATGCCACCTATTCTAGTGAGATTTTTGACAACCGGCGGTTGCGGGCATATATGAGCTGCGGAAATGTGTCCAAACAAAGCAATGACCCGCAGCTCGGTTGTCCCCGTTGCGGCGTTAACGGTAGTATGGTCGTACTGTTTATTCCGCACCGCCAACGGAGGGAGTTCCGCGCCGTGAACCGCGATTTCGCCTCATCGCTCATCCAGCTCAACAATACGTTCTATCGCGAGCACTCCGCCTCCTTTTCCGATACGCGCCAGGCCCCGTGGCCCGGCTGGGTGCGCACCATGGACATCGCGCTCGAACAGCTCGACGTCGCCACCATCGAGCATCCCGTCCGCGTCTTCGATCTTGCCTGCGGCAATATGCGATTCGAGAACTTTGCCGCCGGCGGCGCACTTGCCGCCAAGGGCGTCGACGGCGCAAACCCCTCGGCAGATGCCAGCTGCCCCTTCGAGTTCTATGGCGTCGACTCGTGCCAAGACCTGGCCATCGATGCACATGGCCACGCCCTGCGCATTCCCAACCTGCACTTCCAGGAACTCGACGTGCTCGACGCCCTCATGAAGCTCAACCCCGCCGAGACACCCGACGTGCTTTTCGACGCCCCGCTCGCCGATATCTCGGTCTGCTTTGGCTTTATGCACCACGTGCCGTCGTGCGAGTACCGCGTACGCGTGCTCGACACCCTGGTGCGCCAGACACGCCCGGGCGGCATCATCGCCATCAGCTTTTGGGAGTTTATGAACGACGAGCGCATGGCGCGCAAGGCCGTTCGCGCCGAAGCCCGCGCCGAACTCACCCCGCCGTTTGAGGGTTACGATTCCGCGCAGTTTGAAGCCGGCGACCACCTCATTGGCTGGCAAAACGACCGCCACGCCTACCGCTATTGCCATCACTTTGACGATCAGCAGATCACCGACCTGGTGCGCGGTGTCCGCACGTTCTACAAGAGCGGCGAGGTCCCCGTGCGCGAGCTCGAGCGTTTCCATGCCGACGGTCGCAGCGGCGAGCTCAACCGTTACGTGATTCTCAAGCGTCTATAGGCGTCAGCGACTCGTCGCTGAGCCGCGCCGCAACGTTCGGGCAAACTATGCCCATCTTTTTCCAACCCATTGACGGAACGCGCCTGCAATGTGTTCCATACGTATGACCAAGGAGCCTCATGGGAGCCGTTCACGTTCGCACCCCTAAGAACTTTGTGCTCGAGGAGCGCCTGGAGCGCTACGCCAATGCGATTGAGACGAACCCCGAGGCCTATGCCGGGAATTGGCGCGAAGCCTGCGCGCCAGCCAGCGGCGCACCCTTCACCCGCCTTCATCTGGATCTGGGCTGCGGCAAAGGCACCTATCTGGTTGAGCAAGCTCGCCGTGAGCCCGACACGCTCTTTATCGGTATGGACCAGGAGCCCATCTGCATCGCCTATGCCGCACAGAAAATCTGCGAGCAGGGGCTGTCCAACGCACTCGTCCTGCCCCGAGGTGCCGCATCGCTGCCGCAGCTATTTGCCGCAGGCGAGCTCGATGCCATCACCATCAACTTTCCCACGCCGCAGCCCAAGGCCAAGTACGCCAAAAAGCGACTCGTCCATGTCGACCACCTAATGCTGTACCGTCCGCTCTTTGCAGCCGGCGCCACCGTCACGCTGCGCACCGACAGTAAGCCATTGCGCGACTACGCCTTGGGGCAGTTTGCTGCGGCCGGCTATGACACGCTTTGGGTAAGCGACGACGTCCGCCGCGACCATCCCGAGCACCCCGAGACCGAATACGAGCGCCGCACGCGCGAGATGGGTGCCGTCGTCTATGGCATTTGCGCCACACCCGGCGCACATCCCAGTGACGATGTGCTCACGGCGGGTCACATGCAGGAGCAAAGTCTTGCCTGCTACCTGCCCGATAACCTCGACGAGCTCACCTATGTGCCTCTGGGCATGGAAGAAGCCGTCGAGAACTTTAAAAACCGCGCCCGTAAAGGCAAAAAGCGCCTGCCGCAGGAGTCCTAGGGCTTTTGATGGCCGCGGCGTTGACAACCAAGCGCAAATAGGCGCCGACGAACGGCCCTCAAACCTAAGTGAGTAGACTTTTTGACAACAGCCGAGCACAACCCGTATGGCAAAAACTAAAACCGCAGGTAGAGACCTTGCGTAAAAACCATGTGCTCGCGATATCGCAAAAAGTCTACTCACTTAGCCGGCGACTGCACCAAACGGCTGGGCAGAACGCCCATTTCCTGCATTTTCCCGCGCGCTAGCACCCCGCGCCGCCGCTACGCCATAATGGATGGCGGACAAACGCGAGAGAAAGCAAACACATGGCACAGACCACGACAGATACCGCCGCCAGCACCGTCTCCGGCGCCGGCGCCGCCAGCTCATTCTCGGGCGGCACGGGAACCGAGGCAGAGTTCGGTTCGCTCGGCGCGCTCTCCCCCACCTGGCGGGAGCCCGAGGACGGCAGCGAGCCCGAACCATGGCTCACGCCCGATCAAGCCTTCGAACGCTTCTTTGAATGGACGAGCAATCGCGGCATTGAGCTGTGGGATCACCAGGAAGAAGCCCTCATGGATCTGGCTGCCGGCGATCACGTCATTTTAGGTACACCGACCGGATCGGGTAAATCTCTCGTCGCGCTGGGCATGCTCTTTATGGGCATGGCGCAGGGCAAACGTTGCTATTACACGGCCCCCATCAAGGCCTTGGTCAGCGAAAAGTTCTTCGACCTGGTACAGGTGCTCGGCCGCGATAACGTAGGCATGATCACCGGCGACACGCATATCAACACCAAGGCGCCCGTCATCTGCTGCACGGCAGAGATCCTTGCCAACGATGCACTGCGTGAGGGCGAGGACGCCGACGTGGGCTGCGTGGCCATGGACGAGTTCCACTACTTTGCCGACCCCGATCGCGGCTGGGCCTGGCAGGTGCCGCTGCTCACCCTGCCCCACACGCAATTCATGCTCATGAGCGCCACGCTCGGCGATGTCACCGCGATCGCCGCCTCGCTCGAGGAACACACCGGCGCTACCTGCGACTTGGTCGTCGATGCCCCACGCCCCGTGCCGCTGAGCTACGACTACGTGACGACCTCGCTTGAGGGCACCGTCGAGCTCGCAATGCGCCGCGGCGAGGCCCCGCTCTACATCGTGCACTTTAGCCAGGACGCCGCACTTGCGACGGCGCAATCCCTCGCCAACTTTGGTATTGCCAGCAAGGAGCAGCGCGAGGCCATCAAGGAGGCGGCCAAGGGCACGAGCTTCTCGACGGCCTTTGGTAAGATTCTCAAGCGCTTGCTCGGATGCGGCGTCGGCGTGCACCACGCCGGCATGCTGCCGCGCTATCGCCTACTGGTCGAGCGCCTGGCGCAGCAGGGCCTGTTGCCCGTCATCTGCGGCACCGATACGCTCGGCGTCGGCATCAACGTACCCATCCACACCGTGGTACTCACCGCGCTCACCAAGTTCGACGGCTACAAGATGCGTCGTCTGCGCGCCCGTGAGTTTCATCAGATCGCTGGTCGCGCCGGTCGCTCGGGCTTCGATACCGAGGGCATGGTGATCGCCGAGGCACCCGAGCACGAGATCGAGAATGCCAAGCTTATGGCCAAGGCGGGCGACGATCCCAAAAAGCTCCGCAAGATTAAAAAGAAGAAGGCCCCCGAGGGCTTTGTCACCTGGAACAAGCAGACCTTTGAGCGCCTGTTCGAGACGCAGCCCGAGACGCTCAAGCCGCGCCTTCGCATCACACACTCCATGGTGATTAGCGTGGTCGAGCAGGGCGGTGACGCTCGCGCCCGCGTGCACGACCTCATCGAGACAAGCCTGCAGACCCCCGAAGAAAAGGCCAAGCTCGAGGTTCGCGCCGACGAAATCTTCGCCACGCTCATCGACTCCGGCGTCGTCGTGCGCACCGAGGTACCGCCCGCACCCGACGCTCCGGCTGATGCCGCGCCGGACATCGACTACGCGCTGACGGTCGACCTGCCCGAGGACTTTGCGCTCGACCAGCCGCTCTCGCCGTTTTTGCTTGCCGCGTTGGAGCTGCTCGATCCCGAGAGCGAGACCTATACCATGGATCTGATCTCGATGGTCGAGGCAACGCTCGAGGATCCCAAGCAGGTATTGCGCGCACAGGAGCGCGCCGCGCGCGACCGCGCCATGGCCGAGATGAAGGCCGACGGCGTCGAATACGAGGAGCGCCTGGAGCGCATTCAGGACGTCACGTACGAAAAGCCGCTCGAGGACCTGCTCGATGCCGCCTTTGACAAGTACTGCCAGGAAGTGCCCTGGGCAAACGACTACCAGCTCTCCCCCAAGAGCGTCCTGCGCGATATGTTGGAAAGCGCGAGCGATTTTAAGGGCTACATTCAAAAGCTCGGCATCGCCCGCTCCGAGGGCATTTTGCTGCGCTACCTGGCAGAGGCTTACCGTTCTCTCGACCGCACCGTACCCATCGAGAAGCGCGACGAGCGCCTGCGCGACATTATCTCGTGGCTGGGCTTTGTGGTGCGCTCGGTCGACTCGAGCCTGGTGGACGAGTGGGAGAACGCCGGCAACCCGGCAGCCCTCGATGCCGCGCCGCCACAGGGCATCGACGAGGTCGTGGCGGACCGCCGCGGCTGCACGCTGCTGGTGCGCAATGCGCTCTTCCGCCGCGTGACCCTTGCCGCCCGCGAGCACGTTCGCGACCTGGGCGAACTCGACGACGACTGGGGCATGAGCGAGATTCGCTGGCAAAAGGCGCTCGATGCCTACCATGAGCAGCACGAGGAAATCCTCACCGACGGAGATGCCCGCAGCGCCGCGATGTTCTCCATCGATGAGTCCGACGAGAAGACCGCGCACGTATGGCACGTGCACCAGATCTTTGCCGACGAGGATGGCGACCACGACTTTGGCATTATGGGCGATGTCGATCTAGACGCCACGCAAGACGGTGGCGAGGTCATTTTCAAAAACTACCGTGCCGGCTTTATCGAGAACCTGCTCGAGGACTAGACGAACATACCGAAACGAAACGGGGCCGTTGGCAATTTCGTCAGCGGCCCCGCTTTTGCACTATCCGCTATACCTTACTCGGCATCCTCGATCTCATACGAATCCGCCTCGGCTGGCTCATCGTTTGTCTCTGACGCAGTCCCGCGCGCCTCGTCAAACGCCGCCTTCATGGTCTTGTTGCCCCACGTGAGCTTGCGAATGGTAAGATCGTCGGCTTTCTTGTTGGCTAGGCGCAGGTTGTTCTCGGAGGACAGCAACGCCTCCTTGGTTTTCTGCAGATGGCTAATCGTCTTGTCGATCTCATCGATTGCTGTTTGGAACTTGCGACTCGCAATCTCGTAGTTGCGGCCGAAATCATTCTTGAACTTTTCCATCTTGGCTTCGAAGTTCGTAACGTCGATATTCTGCTGTTTGTACTCCGCTAGCTCCTGCTTATAGCGCAGCGAACCCATGGCGGCGTTGCGAAGAAGCGTAATCATGGGAATGAAAAACTGTGGGCGAATCACGTACATCTTCTCGTAGCGATAGCTCACGTCGACTATCCCTGCGTTATAGAGCTCGCTCTCGGGCTCGAGTAGCGTGCAGAGCACCGCGTACTCACAGCCTTTTTGGCGGCGATCGTGGTCGAGTTTCTTAAAGAAGTCCTCGTTTTTATGCTTGGTCGTGGTCTCGTCGTTCTCGTTTTTCATCTCGAACATAATCGAAATGACCTCGTTACCGCTCGCGTCGCACTCGCGGAAGATAAAGTCGCCCTTGGTACCCTCGGACGCATCGTTATCTTTCTCGAAGTACGCGTTGGGAAACGCCGTCATGCGCAGACGGCTGAACTCGGTCTCGCAGTGCTGCTCGAGCGACTCGCCCACCATCTTGGTGGACAGGCGGACCTTCATGTCCTTAAGGCGCTCAATCTCTTCATCCTTGTAGCGAATCAGGTCATCGCTCGCGCGCTTGGCCTGCGCAAGCTCGAGCTCGTGTGCCGCCTTGGCTTGCTCCTCGCGAGAATCGCGCACCGCCAGCTCGCTCGTCAGCTTGGCACGTGCCTCATCGCGCTCTCGCTCCGCCGCGGCGACCGCCTCTGACAGGTTCATTTTTGCCATCAGTTCCTGCTCGCGCAACTGGGCACGCAGACCCTCGGCCTCTTGCTCGGACTGTGCCTTTGCGGCAGAAAACTTCTCTTGCACCTTCACGCGATAGTCAGCAAGCGCGCGCTCGGCCTCGCTGCGAGCGGCATCGAGCTCACGCTGCGACTCGGCCGCAGCGGCGGCAAGCGCCATCTCCTGGGCCTTGTCCGCCGCGGCAAGTCTGGCCTGCAGCTCAGCAATCTGAGCATCACGTGCAGCTAAATCGTTTTGAGCGGCATTGCGCGTCGCCGACTCGACGAGCTTGGCTTCGTCATCTTTGCGCTCCAGCTGCGCACGCAAATTGTCGATCTCGCGCTGAAGCTCGGCATTCTCCTTTTGAGCATCGGCGCGGGCCTCAACCGCCGCGCGCCGACTTGCACTCTCGCGCTCTGCGGCAGCGCCTTCGAGCTTGGCGCGCAGCTCGGCAAGCTCAGCGTCGCGCTTGGCAACCTCTTGTGCCAGCTTCTGCTCCGCAGTGTTCTTCTGCTCGGCAAGCTGAGCGTTGCGCTGAGACTCTGCCTCTTGCAAGGCAGCCGTCGAACGCGAGCGCTCAAGCTCCAGCGCCTGCTCGCCCTCGCGCTGGACTGCCCTCACACGCTCATCCAGATCGCGCGAAAACTCGGCATTGCGCACTTGTTTGACGATATCCGCATAGCCGGACGCATCGACCTTAAAAACTTCGCCGCAATGCGGGCACTTAATCTCGTTCATAGCAGCTCCTCGATGGACGCAAACTTCAACCGCCTACACTCTACCGCGCCGCGCGGACAAAATAGGCGCCGCTGCCAGAATGACTACGGCGCCAGAACCACCACAAAGGTGCCTGTCCCCTTCGTGGCGGTTTGCGAGCTACAGTCCAAAGAAATTCAGGATCTGGTCTCGGCTTACGGGCTTGTAGTTGTTGGCGTCGAGGCCCACATCGTAGCGGTAAATGGGGCGCTCGCGATCGCGGTTGCGAGCGTTGGTGCGGTCTCCTCTGCTGTGGATATGCCCGTGTAGCATGATGGCGCCACGCGCCTTACCATTCCAGCTGAGCATGGGGTAGTGGCTCATAACCAGACGATGGCCCTTGGCATAGCCGGGAGCAACCTCCAAGTAATCACGCACGTCTTCCCAGATTTGGGGCGCAGCTGGATCTTCCCAGTCGCTGTCATGGTTGCCACGGATGAGCGTCACGTTCTGGCATTCGATGCGCTCGCGCAGGCGCACCGCCTCCGCCAGGGGCAAACGATAGGTATAGTCTCCCAAGATATAGAGGCGGTCGTCCACAGCCACGCACTCATTGATGGCATCGATGACCTTGCGGTTCATCTCCTCGACCGAATCAAACGGCCGATCCATGTCGTGCAAGATATTCGTATCGCCCAGGTGCAGGTCGGCGGTAAACCACATCATCGTCTATGCCCTCATTTCGCAACGTGTTCAACTCGTGCTAAGTATACAGACGTAGCGATGCGGCGGTTATCCAAAGAGCCCGCCGAACAGTCCGCGGCGGCGCTTGTCTTGCTTTTTCGAAGCGTCACTCTGAGTTTTCTTGTCATGCCGTTTCCTACGGTCCTGCTCCAACTCATCGTCATCGAGTAGCATATCCCACTCAAACGGATCATCTGTCAGATCGAACAGGTCATCGTCATCAAACATGGCAGTCCCCATTGCCGACTAGCGAGCATCCACCACGTAGAGTCCAACGCGAACCTGATGCCACGGGCTGCGCTCGGGAGCAACCTGTTGCACGTGGGCCTCAAATACGTCCTCATGGCCGTAATACATCATCAAGGACAGCGGGCCGACCTCGTTTCCCGGAACATAGCCAAGTTTGGTCTTGCCATAGTAGATCGCAACCGCCTCGGGGTCATGGGGATTATCGCGCTCGGCACACAGCGTCAGTTTATCGCCCGCTTTAAGATCGCCTAGGACCAAAGCGCCGTCGGCATATTGAAATCCTGCGATATGAAACGACAGAAGAACACGTGAAGGCTCGTACATGGCAACTCCTCTAACGGCCGGATAAACCAGCGTTTGACCTTATCGAGAAGTCTACGGGCCCGTGCGGACATAAATTCATCCTTATCTGATTCTAATGCACAAACATGCGCACGAACTTGTGCTTCCAGCTTGCATAAGGGGCATAGCGGAATGGCACGTCCAACCACGTTGCCTTGTTCACGATGCTCTTCTTGTGGCTAAACGTATCGAAGCTCTCGCGGCCATGGTACTGGCCCATACCGCTCGCGCCCATGCCGCCGAAGCCCATATGGCTCGTAGCCAAGTGCATGATCGTGTCGTTAACGCAGCCGCCGCCAAAGGGCACGTAGCGCACAAAGCGCTCCTGAACTGCGCGATCCTGGCTAAAGATATACAGGGCCAGCGGCGTCGGACGATCTGCAATAAACGCCTCGGCCTCATCCAGGCTCTCAAACGTCAGCACCGGCAAGATGGGACCGAAAATCTCTTCCTGCATCACGGCGTCCTCAGGCGCCACGCCGTCTAGGATCGTCGGCTCAATCTTGAGCGACGACTCGCGCGCCGTGCCTCCCAGCACAACCTTGTCGGGGTCGATCAGCCCGCGTACGCGCGCGAAATGCTTGGCGTTGACAATATGACCGTAGTCCTCGTTGTCGAGCGGGTGCTCGCCAAACATGCGACGGGCCTCCTCCTTGATGAGTCCCAGCAGCTCGTCGTGCACGCGCGTATCGACCAGCAGGTAGTCGGGCGCCACGCAGGTCTGCCCTACGTTGAGCCATTTACCAAAGGCGATACGCCGTGCCGCGACCTTCAAGTTTGCCGTCGCATCCACGATGCAGGGGCTCTTGCCGCCCAGCTCAAGCGTCACGGGCGTGAGGTTTTTGCTCGCGCGCTCCATGACGAGCTTGCCGACCGGAACGCTACCGGTAAAGAAGATCTTGTCCCAGCTCTCGTCGAGCAGCGCCTCGTTCTCGGCACGCCCGCCTTCGACGACCGTCACCAGGCGCGGATCAAATGCTTCCTCGCAAATCTGCCTGAGCACCGCGCTCGATGCCGGAGCATAGGCACTCGGCTTGATGACCACGGTATTGCCCGCGGCAAGGGCGCCGGCAAGCGGCTCGAGCGTTAGCAAAAACGGGTAGTTCCAGGGCGCCATAATGAGCGTGACGCCATAGGGCACGGCTTGCGTTTTGCACACACTCACGGCGTTGGCGAGGTCACACGGACGCAGGCGCGGACGGCTCCATCGAGCCACATGCGCAATCTGATGACGAATCTCGGAAAGCGAGGTGCCGATCTCACACATATAGGCCTCGTCATGCGACTTTCCCAAATCGGTCTTGAGCGCATGGGCAATATCGGTCTCGTGTGCTCGCACCGCCTCGCGCAGGCGCACGAGGGCGCGACGTCGAGCATCGACATCAAACGTGGCGCGCGTCTTAAAGTAGGCGCGCTGTTCGCCGACAATGCGCGCGATTTCCTCGGTGTTCATGGGCCCTCCTAGTTCTCATCCTCAAACATACCACCCGCGACGACCTCGTACATACGCTCGAGCTCCAAACGGTCCATCAAAAGTGGAACGGGGTATAGCGGATTGGCCTCGGCATCGGCATGGGCCGCCATTTGCGGAATATCGGAGCGGCGAATGCCCGTCACATATTTGGGAATGCCCAAGGCGGCATTCATGCGGTCGACCCAATCGATAAAGGCCTCGGCCGCAAGACTGTCCTGCGCGTTAGCCGGCGCGATACCGGCCATGCGAGCAAGATCGGCAAGCTTGGGGGCGGCGGCGTCACCATAAGCGCGAAGCATGTGCGGCAGGATGATGGCGTTGGCCAAGCCGTGCGGAATTCCGTATCGGCCGCCCAGACTATGCGCGATGGCATGCACATATCCGACATAGGAGCGGGTAAATGCAACACCCGCTTTATACGCCGCCGAAAGCATATTGCGACGAGCGCGCATGTCGTCGCCATGCTCATAAGCCTCGGGCAAATTGTCGTGGATGAGCTGGACCGCCTGACGCGCCATCTTGCGCGTGTAGGGCGTGGTGCTACGGCCGATAAAGGCCTCGACGGAATGCGTCAGGGCATCCATGCCCGTCTGCCCCGTAATGGAGGCGGGCAGGCCGCGCGTAAGCTCGGGGTCGTGCACCGCAAAGCGCGGGATAAGCACAAAGTCGTTAATGGGGTACTTGTAGTGCGTCTCGTCATCGGTAATTACTGCCGCAAGCGTGACCTCGCTTCCCGTACCTGCCGTGGTGGGAACGGCGATGAGCAGCGGCAGGCGACGATGAATCCGCAGCAGCCCGCGCATCTTGTTGATGGGCTTATTTGGCTGTGCGATGCGTGCGCCCACGCCCTTGGCACAGTCCATGGCCGAACCGCCGCCAAAGCCGATAATGGCCTGGCAGGTGCTCTCTCGATACAGAGATGCCGCTTCCTCCACGTTTGAGACCGTGGGGTTCGCACGTGTTTCGGCATAGACCGCAGCGCTAATTCCCTTGGACGCGAGCGCTGTCTCGAGCGGTGCCGTGAGCCCCAGACGGGCAATGCCGGGATCTGTCACGATAAGAACATGGTGTATTGAACGCTTTTGAAGCACTGCGGGCACTTCCTCAGCGTGCTCTAAAATGCGTGGCTCGGTATAGGGCAGCACCGGCAATGCGATGCGAAAAACCGTTTGATACGTTCGGCACCAGGCGCGGCGGGCTAGATGCATAAAGGAAGCTCCTTCATTTGTTGATTGGTCAACATTTGCTCGACCGATTGTACTCATCGGAGGTCGCACGAGGTCTAGCAATCGTTAATCAATCAACATCTACACATGCTTAAATTGTTTTATTAAAAATCATTCCTAATAGGCTTCACATTCGGTCTCATTTATGGATAATAGAACTCGTCAAGACGCACGTCCGGAGAGGGCCCTTACGGGACCGGACGAGCGCACCATCGCCATCGATCGAAAGGATCGAATCATGAAGTTTGTTTGCCCCGTTTGCGGTTATGTGGAAGAGTTCGACGGCGACCAGCTGCCCGAGGATTTCAAGTGCCCCCAGTGCGGCGTTCCCGGCTCTCGCTTCCTGAAGCAGGAGGAGGGCCAGCTCGAGTGGGCTGCCGAGCACGTCGTGGGCGTCGCCAAGATGGAGGGCGTCTCCGAGGACATCGTTGCCGATCTGCGCGCCAACTTTGAGGGCGAGTGCTCCGAGGTCGGTATGTACCTGGCCATGGCTCGCGTTGCTCATCGCGAGGGTTATCCCGAGATCGGCCTGTACTGGGAGAAGGCTGCCCACGAGGAGGCCGAGCATGCCGCCAAGTTCGCCGAGCTCCTGGGCGAGGTCGTGACCGATTCCACCAAGAAGAACCTCGAGATGCGCGTTGAGGCCGAGAATGGCGCCACCGCCGGCAAGACCGATCTTGCCAAGCGCGCCAAGGCCGCCGGTCTCGATGCTATCCACGACACCGTGCACGAGATGGCCCGCGACGAGGCTCGCCACGGCAAGGCTTTCGCCGGCCTGCTCAAGCGTTACTTTGGCTAAGCCAACCGCCTGAGACATAACCTCTAGCTCGAAGAAGAAGGCCCGGACCGTATTGGTTCGGGCCTTTTTGTGTCTCGAGAACTCGTTAACGCCCTGAAATAGAGCTATCTTCGGCATCGGTCTCTCGTCAAAAACTAAGTGAGTAGACTTTTCGAAACTTGCCGAGCAGACCATCCGTATTGCTTTATAAAGTCGCAGGTAAATGACTTGTTTCAAAACGGCCTGGTCGCCAAAGTGCCAAAAGCCTACTCACTTAGAACCGCAGCCGTCCACGATCGAGCTGTTTTGTGTCTAACGGGCATCTTTCCGTCAATTACTCCCAATTTTGTCCAGTCAACGAATAGTTCAGACCGGAGTAATGTCTCAGCCCTTTGCTCATCTGAGCTTTTATCACGATATTCAGCATCGAGCATCCTGCATACGGCCTTAACGATCGCGTGGAATCTACCCTCATCGGATATCTGTCTGTGTGTCAGGAGAAGTACATCGTAGCCCATGGCCTGAAGGGCCGTCATGCGGTCAGCGTCACGCAAGCCATCCCCTGCGCATCCGTGCGAGGCCTTTCCCTGACATTCAATGGCCACCTGTCGCCTCCCGTCCGGCGAAGACAGAAGCAGATCGATATATACGCGGGACTTTCCCACAATCGCCCGAGCGCTTGTGCTTAGCATCACTTCGACATTGAGCTCTATGCTGCAAAAACCTTCGCCTCCCAGGGATCGCGGCAGTGCAAGTAGCAAATACGCCTCGACCTCAAAAGGCGACGCGGCGCCCAATGGAACGAGTTGCGATACCGCTATAAATCTATTGCCGTAACGCATCCCGCAAACATCTGAACAAAAACGGTCAAGGTCTCCGCCCAAAACCAAAGCGTCTCGACGCCATAAATTTGAGGCGGTGCCGTCCTCGGACGGGCAGCGCACCCAACCGAACGTTGTCGAAATCGCGCCCGAATCAATTGCACGCGAAAGCTCCGCCTCAAGTGCCGCCGGCAGGGCACACACCGCAAACAAGCCGCACATCTCCGCCAATACCAAAAGAAGCTGAAGATCCGTCAGATGCCGCAACATGATGAATGCCGTCAGTAGAGGAGACGTAATCAAAAACCCATGCTCCGTTTCCAGCACGGATTCCCTGGGAAGCTCACCAAGAAACAGCCGCTGCCTAATGCTGGCAGGACAAGTCCGTTTGTTTCTCGTCCGAACCAATGTATACAACGGAAAACCGAGCGCGACCGCAGCCGTCGGGTTGCGGGCGAGATCATATCGCTGCCGGTCTTCTTCCGGTCGTGGAAGAGGCGGACACAAAGCGCGGACTTGAGGAGGCAAACGCCAGTACCTAAAAGCCGATATGTCACAAAGTAGATCTTTCATAGGCACAGGAAATCACGAATTTCAACCCAGTCAGTCACGCATTGGCGCGAACAGATCGGAAGAGCACACGTCTGAACTCCAGTCACTAGCTTATCTC
>URBS01000034.1 GCA_900546085.1 uncultured Collinsella sp. | reverse complement strand
GCACTCGTCGCCGACAAGCTGATACTCGGGCGTGTAGAGCTCTTTCTTAAAACCAAACATGTGGTTCCTTCCTCGTGCGTTTAAAGCATATTTGTACGAATTGTAGCAATAAGCACGGGCTTACATCAATTGCGCACGTAGGTTATGCCGACTATGGCGAACTAATTTTAGGAACGCTGCTGCGGCTTCCAGGAACCCACATTGGCATCGTACTGGTTCAGCGCGCTGTTGCCGCCCTGCGCGATGGGCGCCAGGATCTCGCTTTGGTGGGAACTCATCGACTCGCCATCGGGAATGGCCAGCGAGATATCCCAGCTCTGGCAGATCACGTCGACGCGCTCATACATCCACTCGGCAAGCTGCTTTAAGTGGGCGATGTCATCCGCATAGACCGTATCGTCCTGTACTTTCAGGTTGTTAAGCTCATCTTGCGTCTTTTTGATCTGGTCGCGCAGGGCGTAGGCACTCTGCGACAGCTCCTGACGGGTGGACAGCGGCGTTCGGAGATAACCGTTGTTAAAGGAATCGATGACCTCGCCGATCTGGTCCTCGCCAGCGTAGGACACGATGGTCTGATACAGACCGTCGAGCCTGGTATAGAGCTGATCATCGGTGAGCACGGTTTCTTCCTGGACCACCTCGGCAGAATCGTCCTGCTTGGTATCGTCCTCAGTGGCCTCGCCCTTTTGGCGCGTGGGGAAGGTGGTTTGTGCAGCTTGGCCAAACTGGTCGTAGAAGCCGGGCATGACACCCATGGGATCGGCCGTCACGAACCAATAGGCACCACCGCAAACGACGGCGAGGACCGCGATGACAATAAGCGGCTTGGGAATATGACGCTTGTGCTTGTGATAGGCGTCCTCGTCGGGGTGCACCTTGCGCTTGGGTTTTTGAGCATCGTCATGCAGGGAAACGGGCATGGGAATATCGACCTTGGGGATACCGAAATCCTTATCGAAAGCTGGCAGCACGCAGGTCTCATTGGGGTCGGCGGCGTCTGAGAGCACTGCAGCGGCAGAGGTCGGCGCATGAGGCACCTCGGTATCGATCTGCTCTTGCGTTAGGCGCGGAAAGCCCGCCGTGCGGCCCGCTGCCAGGTCGGATGCGGCCGCGTCCTCGGAGAGGATACCCGGAGCGGGGCGTCCGCATTTGGGGCACGTACGATCATGCGGAGAAAGACGGGCACCGCAGCCCTCACAGAACACGAACTCGGTGTGCTCCGGACCATCGCCCGGACCCACGTAGGCGTTGCAGTAGGGGCAGAACGAGGCGCCGTCCTCGATAGTCTTAAGGCAATGCGGGCAGATCACGGCATCCTCTTTTCGAAGCAATTCAAACAATCGAGGTTAGAGCATAACATCGCCACGGCCCCACAGGAGCAAGGCACCAATTCAACATCGGCAGGGTGCGTAGTTACTTCTTCTTTTTGCTTGGCATCGAGACTTTGATGCCTTGGGCGGACTTGGTTACGCGGGAGCGCTTGACTCCGGTACTCTTCTTTTTCTTGGGCTGGGCCTGGGCCACGCCCTCGAGTGCGCGGGCCTCGGCCTCACGAACGGTGCGAGCTTCGCGGCGCTGCGCCATGTCGGCGGCGACGCGCTTGGCAAAACGCTCGGCCGTCGAACCCGTCGAGCTCACCTTGCCGCCACCGCGACCCAAGCGGACGCGCACACCGCGGCCAAAACCAGTTGCGGCATGACGACGACGCGGCTTGAGCGAATCCATCATCGTGGCGAGCTTAAAGAACACCGAGCAGGTGATGACCACGATGACAGCCAAGATAACCATCTGGCCCATCGACAGGTTGGCAATAGACAGCAGCTTCGGGAATCCGATAACGCCCGTCAGGATGCCGGCAACTACAAACACAAAGAGCGCCACACGTAAGGGCGTGAGGGGCTGCGAGATACGCCAGATCAGGCTGACACTCGCCGCGCACGACGTAAGTAGGCACATCGTAGACAGCGTGAGCTGGTTAAAGCCGAACACGCGCGCCACAAAGATATCGAGCGCCGCGGCCAAAATGACCGCAAGCGACGCCGGCAGTGCCCGCTTGAGCACGTTCGTCAGGAACGACCCCTTCACGCGAGCATTGTTGGGCTCCAGGCCCAACACAAAGCCCGGCGCGCCAATGCAGAAGAAGTTGATGAGCGTCATCTGAATCGGCTCGAAAGGGTACGGCGGCAGTGCGATGCACAGCGCCGCCAGGCCCATCGAGAACAGCGTCTTGGTCAAGAACAGCGAAGCCGAACGCTGCAGGTTGTTGATGGAGCGACGGCCCTCGGCCACCACGGCGGGCATCGAGGCAAAGTCGTTGTCGACGAGCACGATCTCGGCCACGTTACGCGCGGCATCGGAGCCGGCCGCCATGGCCACGGAGCAGTCGGCCTCCTTGAGCGCCAGCACGTCGTTGACGCCGTCGCCTGTCATGGCCACGGTGTGCTCGCGGCGCTTGAGCGCCTGCACGAGCTCGCGCTTCTGCTGCGGGGTCACACGACCAAAGACATGGTAGCGGTCCACTGCGGCATCGAGCTTGGCCGGCGTATCGAGCGTCGTGGCGTCCACATAAGCGTCCGCCCCCGGCACGCCCACAACGCGCGCGATCGACGACACCGTACGCGGGTCGTCGCCACTGATCACGTTGAGGGTCACGCCCTGCTCGTTAAAGTAGCCGATGGTCTCGGCCGCCGAGGTACGAATCTCGTCGCGGATGGTCACAAAGCCCACGGGCTCGGCCTCGCCCACCATATCGCCATCGGGCGTAAAGCCGTCCACGAGTGCCACCACGAGCACGCGGCAGGTATCGGCAAGCTCGGCGACACGGTTCTCGACCTGGGCAAACGCACGATCAGAGAGCACAAACTGCGCCGCACCCATTACGTAGGAGCCCTGCGCAAATGAAGCGCCACTCCATTTTTTAGACGACGAGAACGGAATGACCGACAGCGGCTCAGACACCTCGACCGGGCGATCGGCGTAATAGTTGAGCAGCGCCTGGCAGGTCTCGTTGGCATCGGCCGAGGTCGCACGCGCCACGTTAGCCAGCGCAAAATCGAGCACCGTGGTATCGACGGGAACGGCGGCGTCGCTCTCCCCCACACCCATACCCTCGACCGGTAGCGGATAGGTACCCTCGACCTCCATGCGACCCGACGTGATGGTGCCCGTCTTGTCCAGGCACAGCACGTCGACGCGCGCGAGCGTCTCGATGCAGTAGAGCTGCTGCGCCAGCACCTTGCGGCGGGCCAGGCGCACCGTGGCGATGGCGAGCACCGACGAGGTCAGCAGCACCAGGCCTTGCGGGATCATGCCCAGCAGAGCGCCCACCGTGGACAGCAGCGCCGACGAGGGCACGCGGCCGGCCAGCAGCTCGGAGAAGCACCACGAAAGCGCGCTATCGCCCGGGGTTCCCGCGGCATCCCACAGCTCGCTCACACTCGAGGAAAACAACGCCAAACCGAGCGGGATCATGATGATGCTCGCAAACCGCACGATGGCGTTAAGCGCGTTCATGATCTCGGAATTGACCTTTTTGACATACTTGGCCTCGTTATTAATTTTGGCCACGTAGTTGTCGGCGCCGACATGGATCACGCGGGCGCGCAGCAGGCCCGAGTCGATAAAACTGCCGCTCATGAGCTCGGAACCGGGCTGTTTCTTAATAAGGTCGCTCTCGCCCGTCAGCAGGCTCTCGTTCACGAGCGCCTCGCCCGAAACCACCACGGCGTCAGCGGGAATCTGGTCGCCACGCCCCAGGCGGATGATGTCGTCGAGCACGATCTGATCCAGGTCG
Organism: uncultured Collinsella sp.; assembly: GCA_900546085.1. Lineage (GTDB taxonomy): Bacteria > Actinomycetota > Coriobacteriia > Coriobacteriales > Coriobacteriaceae > Collinsella. Next base: position 13,146 of record URBS01000034.1, on the reverse strand, counting down.
AGCTCAACCTCGGAGCCGTCGCGCACCGCGATGGCCTTCTTGGAGGTCAGCAGCGTGAGCTTATCGACCATCTTCTTGGAACGCATGGACTGAATGACGCCAATAGCGGTATTGAGGAACACCACGAACAGGAACGTCAGATTCTTAAACGAACCGGTCAAAATGACCAGGAACGCCAAGATCACGTTGATCAAATTGAACAGCGTGCAGAGGTTCTCGATGATGAGCTCGCGGACCGACTTGGTCTTGAGCTCCATGTTGCGGTTGATCTTACCGGCGGCGATGCGCTCCTCGACCTCGGCGGTCGAGAGTCCGCGCTCGATATCCGTTGCTGCCATACCACGTCCCATCACGTCGCGTCGGTATAAGAAAAACCGCCCGGACCATGCGAGGTTCGGACGGTCTTACGTTCGATGGTGCCCCATGTTGGATTCGAACCAACGGCCTTCTGCTCCGGAGGCAGACGCTCTAATCCCCTGAGCTAATAGGGCCAACGTTTGGCATTATACCCAAGTGCACCACGGGCTATCAAAATAAAAGAAAAAGCTTTGCAATTCCGAGGAAGACGCGGCTCAACGGCCCACTTTAGAAGGCAAAAGCGAGTCAGATAGTATAAACTCTCATGCACCATATGTACACGGCTCGCGATGCGGGCCGTTTTTGCAAGGGTTATCCATCGAGGTGAGAGGCACACCATGATTGCAATTTTAAAGCAGAGCGCCAGCGACGAGGCCGTCAGCCATATCGTCAGCTGGATTGAGAAAAAGGGCCTGAAAACCGACGTCTCGCGCGGCGAGAACGAGACGATCATCGGCCTGGTGGGCGATACGACCAAGATCGATCCGTTCCTGCTCGAGTCCATGGACGTCGTCGAGCGCGTGCAGCGCGTCTCCGAGCCGTTCAAGCGCGCCAACCGCAAGTTCCACCCCGAGGACTCCGTCATCGACTGCGGCCACGGCGTCAAGATCGGCGGCGACCAGTTCCAGGTCATCGCCGGCCCGTGCTCCGTCGAGGGCGAGAACCTCATCCGCATCGCCCGCCGCGTGAAGGCCGCCGGTGCTACGATGCTGCGCGGCGGTGCCTACAAGCCCCGCACTTCCCCTTACGCCTACCAGGGCATGGGCCCCGCCGGTCTGGACCTGCTGTGCGAGGCGTCTGCCGAGCTCGACATGCCGATCGTCACCGAGATCATGGACCCGCGCGACGTGCAGGTCTTCCTGGACAAGAAGATCGACGTCATGCAGATCGGCGCCCGCAACGCCCAGAACTTCCCTCTGCTTAAAGAGGTCGGCAAGACCAAGACTCCGATCTTGCTTAAGCGCGGCATGTCCGGCACGATCGATGAGCTGCTCATGGCCGCCGAGTACATCATGAGCGAGGGCAACGACAACGTCATTCTGTGCGAGCGCGGCATCCGCACCTTCGAGACCCGCACCCGCAACACCTTCGACCTCAATGCCGTGCCGGTGCTGCACCACCTGTCGCACCTGCCCGTCGTCGCCGACCCCAGCCACGCCACCGGCTACACCCGCTACGTTGAGCCCATGGCGCTCGCCGCGACCGCCTGCGGTGCCAACGGTCTGGAGATCGAGGTCCACGACGAGCCCAGCCGCGCATGGTCCGACGGCGCCCAGGCCCTCACCCCCGATCAGTTCGACGACACCATGCGCCGCATCCGGGCCATCCGCGAGGTTGTCTGCCAAGAGACCATGGAGTAGCCCATGGGTACGGTGAGAAACGCGCGCGTTAACCAGGGCGGCCCCAAGTGCGCCGGCATCGTCGGCCTTGGCCTCATTGGCGGCAGCTTTGCCCGCGGCTATGCGCAGGCGGGCGTCCGCGTGCTGGCCTGGGACCCCGATGACGACGTCATGACGGCCGCCAGCATGGGTACCGTTGCCGGCGAGCTCAACGACGAGACGCTCGGCGAATGCGACATCATCGTCCTGGCATGCTACCCCGAGGCCTGCATCGAGTGGCTCGAGGCGCACGCCCAGGCACTCGCCGACGCCACCGACACCGAGGCCATCATGGGCCCCGTGGTGATCGACACGGTGGGCGTCAAGGGTATCGTGTGCGAGCGCGCCTTTGAGCTTGCCCGCGAGCACGGTTTTTACTTTGTGGGCGCGCACCCCATGGCGGGCACCCAGTTCTCGGGCTACGCGCATTCCCGCGCCGACCTGTTCCAGGGCGCTCCCCTGGTGCTCGTTCCACCCGCGGTAGACGATGCCCTTAAGCTCGAGCTTTTGGGCCAGGTGCGCGAGATGGTACGTCCCCTGGGCTTTGGCAAGTTCAGCGTGACCAGCGCCGCCGAGCACGACCGCGTCATCGCCTTCACGAGCCAGCTTGCGCACGTGGTATCCAACGCCTACGTTAAGAGCCCGACCGCTCGGGTCCACCACGGCTTTTCGGCCGGCAGCTACCGCGACCTTACCCGCGTGGCGCACCTCAATCCGCAGATGTGGTCTGAGCTCATGATCGACGACGCCGATGCGCTCGCCTTCGAGATCGACCATCTGATCGAATCGCTTGGTGCCTACAGCCGCGCCCTTAAGGACCGCGACCAGCGCTATCTGGAGAATCTCCTTGCCGAGGGCGACCGCATCAAGCGAGCGCTCGACGACGAGGCCTCCCACTAGACCACCCATCACGCCAGGTCGAAAGGACCGAAGCTTATGGCGATTACCATCGATATCGACACCGCACGCCCCTACCAGGTACACGTGGGCACCTTTTTGCTGGAGCAGGCAGGTCCGCTCGTACGCGCCACCGCCGGCGGCTCGCGCGCCGTCATCGTGACGGACACCAACGTAGGCCCCCTCTACCAGATGCCCGTTAAGCAGAGCCTCGAATCCGCAGGCTACGAGGTGAGCATCTGCACCTTCGAGGCCGGCGAGGCCCACAAGCGCGCCGAGACCTACGTCGCCATTTTGGAGTTTGTGGCCGAGCACGAGCTTTCGCGCTCCGACGTGATCGTGGCGCTCGGCGGCGGCGTCGTGGGCGACGTGGCGGGCTTTGTGGCCGCCACCTACATGCGCGGCTGCAAGTTTGTGCAGATTCCCACAAGCCTGCTCGCCATGGTGGATTCGTCGGTCGGCGGTAAGACGGCCATCGACCTGGCAGCCGGCAAGAACCTGGCCGGCGCCTTTTGGCAGCCGAGCGTGGTCATCGCCGACGTGGGGTGCCTGGCAACCCTCACGCCCGAGCAGTTCGCCGACGGCTGCGGCGAAGTCGTCAAGCACGCCGTGATCGCCGACCCCGAGCTCTTCGCCGAGCTGGAGAAGACCCCGCTCACGCTGGAGCTGCTCAACCGCGATGTGGCCCGCGTAGCGCTCATCATCGCCCGCAATATCGACATCAAGCGCGCCGTGGTCGTCGCCGACGAGCGCGAAACCAACCAGCGCAAGCTCCTCAACTTTGGACACAGCGCCGGACACGCCGTCGAGGCCTGCGAGCACTTTGAGCTCGGACACGGCAACTGTGTGTCGATCGGCATGGGCATCATCACGCGCGCCGCGGCCCTACACGGCGTTTGCGATGCCGCACTGCCCGGTCGTATTGAGGAACTCTGCGCCCGCCATGGCCTCAAGACCCGCCGCGACCTAGATGCCGATGCCGTCTTTGCCGAGGCGCTCCACGACAAGAAGCGCGCGGGCGACACCATCGATCTAGTGATTCCGCACGGCATTGGCCGCTGCAGCATCGACCGCACGCCGCTTTCCACTTTCCACGAACTCATTGCCGAGGGCCTCGGCCAGAAGGGAGACGCATCCGCATGCTAGCCCGCATCACCCCGTCCCCGCTTAAGGGCACCGTTCCCGCCATCGCGTCCAAGTCGATGGCGCATCGCCTCATCATCTGCGCTGCGCTTGCCAACGGCGAGACGCACGTCACCTGCAACACCACCTGCGCCGACATCGAGGCCACGGTGCGCTGCCTTACGGCACTGGGTGCTCGCATCGAGACCGTCGAGGACGGCTTCCAGGTCCACCCCACCATGAAGAGTGTTGAGTTTGGCCTGCTCAAGGCCCTTGCCGGCGGCACGCTTGACTGCGGTGAAAGTGGCTCCACGCTGCGCTTTATGCTGCCTGTCGCCTGCGCGCTGGGTGCGGATGCCACCTTCGTAGGCCAGGGCCGCCTGGGCGCCCGCCCGCTCTCCCCGCTCTCGGACGAGATCATCGCCGCCGGCTGCGACCTACAGGGTCTGGGCGGTTTTCCGCTCAAGACGAGCGGACGCATGCGCCCGGGCACTTTTGCGCTTCCGGGCAACGTGAGCTCGCAGTATATCTCCGGCCTGCTGCTGGCAGCCCCACTGCTGGCCCAGCCCTCCTGCGTGCAGGTAACCGGCCTCATTGAGAGCCGTCCCTACATCAACCTGACGATCCAGGCCATGAAGGCCTTTGGCGTCGAGGTCAACGTCGAGCGCATTCCGGCCAAGGACGACCAGCCCGAGGTCACGAACTTCCGCGTGAGCAGCGGCTCGTACCGCACGCCCGGCAGCGTAGCCGTCGAGGGCGACTGGTCCAACGCCGCCTTTTGGCTGTGCGCCGGTGCCATCGGCACCGACCCAATCACCGTCGAGGGCGTGTCACTGAGCTCCGCACAGGGCGACCGTAACGTGCTTGCCGCGCTTTCGCGCTTTGGCGCCCGCATCGTGCGCTCCACCAACGCCGCCACCGTGCAGTCCGACAAGCTCGCCGGCTTTGAGATGAGTGCCCACGACATTCCGGACCTGGTGCCCGTCATCTCGGCCGTGGCCTCGCTGGCACAGGGCCGCACCTTTATTCGCGATTGCGCCCGTCTGCGCATCAAGGAATCCGACCGTCTGGTCACCACCACCCGCGAGCTCACCGCGCTGGGCGCGCAGGTGCGCATTGCCGGCGATGACCTCATCATCAAGGGTGTCGATGCCTTCACCGGCGGCGAGGTCGATTCGCACAACGACCATCGCATCGCCATGATGGCCGCTATCGCCGCGAGCCACGCCACCGGCGAGGTCGTGATCCACGGTGCCGAGGCCGTCAACAAGTCCTATCCCGATTTCTTCGACCACTACCGCCTGCTGGGCGGCAAGGTCACACTCGAGGAGGAATAGCATGTCCTCGACCTTTGGCAACGTCTTGCACTTAAGCATCTTCGGCCAGTCGCACTCCCCCGCCATCGGCTGCTCCCTCGATGGCATCCCGGCGGGCATCGCTGTTGACCAGGAGCGGCTGCAGGCCTTCCTTGACCGTCGTGCCCCCGGTCGCGACGAGACCGCGACCAAACGCCGCGAGGCCGACGCCGCCCACATCATCGCCGGTGTGGTCGATGGACATACCACGGGAGCACCCATCGCCGCGATTATCGAGAACACCAACACGCGCTCAAAGGACTATTCCGAGCTGCGCCGCAAGCCCCGCCCCGGACACGCGGATTATCCGGCGCGCGTGAAGTATCACAACATGCACGATGTCGCTGGTGGCGGGCATTTCTCCGGCCGCCTGACGGCACCCCTGTGTATCGCCGGCGGCATTGCGCTGCAGGCACTCGAGGCCCGCGGCATTAACGTGATGGCGCACGTCGCGCAGATCGGCGGCATCTCCGACCTGCCGATGGACGATATGGTCTATCGCGAGGCCGACCGCAAGGCGATCCTAACGAACGATCTTCCTTGCATTGACGCCGCCGCAGCCGGCCGCATGCGTGAGGAGATCCTAGCCGCGCGCGACGAACTCGACAGCATCGGCGGCATCGTGGAGTGCGGCATTTACGGGCTTCCCGCAGGCATCGGCGACCCCATGTTCGACGGCATCGAGAACCGCATCGCGCAGATCGCGTTTGGCATTCCCGCCGTAAAGGGCGTGGAGTTTGGCATGGGCTTTGCCGTGGCCGCCATGCGCGGCAGCGAGAACAATGATCCGTATCGCATCGATGCCGAGACCGGCGAGATCGAGGTCGAGTCCAACAACGCCGGCGGCATCCTGGGCGGTATTTCGACCGGCGCGCCCGTCATGTGGCGCATGGCCGTAAAGCCGACGCCCTCCATTGGCCGCGAGCAGCAGACGGTGGACATGGACGCTATGGAAAATGCCGAGCTCTCGGTCCACGGCCGCCACGATCCCTGCATCGTCCCCCGAGCTGTCCCCGTAGCCGAGGCAGCCGCCGCCCTTGCCATCTGGGACGCCCTCCTCGAAGACGCCGCCCAGCGCTAACTACCCACCCCTCAACATCCCCCGACACGTGAAAGGGGTCTCCATGGACCTTGCTGACATCCGCCAGGCCATCGATGGCATCGACGCCACGCTCCTCAACAGCTTTGTCGAGCGCATGGACATTGCCACCGAGGTCGCCAAGTCAAAAATCGAGATGGGCAAGGCCGTCTTCGACCCCGCCCGTGAGCGCTCCAAGCTCAACAACCTCGCCAGCCGCGCGCCCGAGCGCTATGAGGCACAGACCATCACCCTGTTCCGCTTGCTCATGAGCATGAGCAAGGCCGAGCAGCGGCGCTACATCAACGAGCTCAAGGGCATCACCGTCTCGCAAAAGGCCCACGCCACGGCTACAGCCTCCGACACGCCCTTCCCTCAAACGGCCACCGTCGCCTGCCAGGGCGTCGAGGGCGCTTACAGCCAAATCGCCGCGTGCAAGCTCTTCGACGTGCCCGACATCACGTTTTTCGAGACCTTCGAGGGCGTCATGCGCGCCGTACGTGACGGCTTCTGCGAGTTTGGCGTGCTGCCCATCGAAAACTCCACCGCGGGTTCCGTCAACGCCGTCTACGACCTGCTCGCACAGTTCGATTTCCATATCGTGCGCTCGCTGCGCCTCAAGATCGACCATAACCTGCTCGTCAAACCCGGCACCAAGCTCGCAGACGTGCGTGAGGTCTACAGCCACGGCCAAGCCATTGCCCAGTGCGCCGGCTTTATCGAAGCCCACGACCTGCACGCCACCAAGTACCCCAACACGGCCATGTCGGCCGAGATGGTCGCTAACTCCGACCGCACCGACGTTGCCGCCATCGCCTCGCGCAGCTGTGCCGCACTGTATGGCCTGGAGATACTGGAATCCAACATCCAGGACTCGGACAACAACTACACGCGCTTTGTCGTCATCAGCCGCGAGCCGCGCGTCTACCCCGGTGCCAACCGCACCTCGCTCATGATCACCACGACCAACGAGCCGGGCGCCCTCTACCGGGTGCTCGAGCGCTTCTACGCCCTCAACATCAACCTCATCAAGCTCGAGAGCCGCCCCATCCCCGGCCGCGACTTTGAGTTTATGTTCTACTTTGACCTGGACTGCCCCTTTGGCAGCAGGGCCCTCGACGACCTGCTCGATTCCATCGACGACGTGTGCGAGAGCTTTACCTACTTTGGCAGCTACACGGAGGTGCTCTAGATGACCGATGTCGCCGCAACCCGCCCCTACGGCGTGCTGGGCCGCGTGCTGGGCCACAGCTACACGCCGACCATCTACAAGGAGCTCGCGGGGCTCGAATACGTGCGTTTTGAGCGCGAGCCCGAGGACCTCCAGGCCTTTATGACGGGCGACGAATGGGAGGGCACTAACGTGACCATCCCCTACAAGCGCGCCGTCATGGAGTATCTGGACGAGCTGAGTCCGCTCGCCGAGCGCATGGGCAACGTCAACACCATCACACGCCTGCCTGACGGTTGTTTGCGCGGCGACAACACCGACTACTTTGGTTTTCAGTGTCTGGTCGAGGAGTTGGGCGTAGAGGTTGCCGGCAAGAAGGTCCTCGTGCTCGGAGCCACCGGCGGCGCGGGTACTACGGCCAGTATGGTGCTCGGCGATCTGGGCGCCACCGTCGTGCCCGTGGGCCGCACGAGCCAGGTCAACTACGACAATATCTCGCAGCAGTCCGACGCTGCCCTGCTCGTCAACTGCACGCCCGCCGGCATGTTCCCCCACTGTCCCGACGCCCCCTGCACACTCGAGGGGCTCAATGCGCTCGAGGGCGTTATCGACATTGTCTACAACCCCGCTCGCACGGGACTCATGCTCGAGGCCGAGCGCCGCGACATCCCCTGCATCGGCGGTCTGCTCATGCTCGTGGCCCAGGCGGCGCAAGCCGTTGAGCGCTACACCGGCCAGGTCACTCCGCGCGAGCGCATTCTGGACGTAACGGAGCGCCTGTCACGCCGCGAGCAGAACATCGCGCTGATCGGCATGCCGGGCTCGGGCAAGACCCGTGTGGGCGAGCAGATTGCCCTGCTCACGGGGCGAGAGCACATCGACCTGGACCGCGCCCTCGAGGAGCGCCTGGGCAGGCCCTGCGCCGACTTTATCGTCGAGAGCGGCGAGGCGGCCTTCCGCGAGCAGGAGACGGCGGTGCTGGCCGGCATCTCCAAGTGCAGCGGCCTGGTGCTCTCCACCGGCGGCGGCGTGGTCACGCGCGACGAGAACTACCCGCTACTGCACCAGAACAGCCAGATCGTGATGCTCAACCGCAAGCTCGACGAACTCGCCCACAAGGGACGCCCCATCACCGCCCGCGATGGTATCGACAAGCTGGCCGAGCAGCGCATGCCGCGCTACCGCGCCTGGGCCGACTACATCATCGACTCGCGCGACTGCGCCGCCAACACCGCCCAAACCCTCCTCGACACCCTCCCACCCGCTCTCTAATCAAAACCACCACAAAGGGGACAGGCAACTTTGTGGTGGTTTTCCAATCGCAAAGGAAGCAACCATGAAAGCACTCGTCATCAACGGCCCCAACCTCAACATGCTCGGCATTCGCGAGCCGGGCATCTATGGCAGCGACAACTACGACCGCTTAGTGCAGATCTGCCAGGAAGCGGGCGCCGCACAGGGCTTCGACGAGGTCGAGGTCTTCCAGTCCAACCACGAGGGCAGCATCGTCGACAAGATTCAGGAGGCCTACGGCAAGGTCGACGGTATCGTCATCAACCCGGCGGCTTACACGCACACGAGCGTCGCGATCCTCGACGCCCTCAAGGCCGTCGCCATCCCTGCCGTCGAGGTCCACATCAGTGCCGTCGAGACGCGCGAGGACTTCCGCCAGGTGAGCTATGCACGCCTAGCCTGCTTCGCCACCATTACGGGCGAAGGCCTGATGGGCTACGCCCACGCACTGGAGCTGCTGAAAGAGTATCTGCTACACTAATCCATGGGACTAAATAATCAGGTTTGTTTGTCCCAAAGCTTAAGTAGCTGTCCAATTGACATACAAAGGAGCATATCCATGTCCCAGTACGATTACCTAGTCGTCGGCGCCGGCCTCTCTGGCGCCGTCTTCGCCAACGCCGCCAAGCGCGCCGGCAAGTCGGTCCTGGTCATCGACCGCCGCGACCACATCGCCGGCAACATCTACACCGAGGACGTCAAGGGCATCCAGGTCCACCGTTACGGCGCCCACATCTTCCACACCTCCATGAAGGACGTCTGGGACTACGTCAGCCGCTTCGCCGAGTTCAACAACTACGTCAACTCGCCGATAGCCAACTTCCACGGCAACATGTACAACATGCCCTTCAACATGAACACCTTCGCCAAGATGTGGCCGGGCGTCGTCACGCCGGCAGACGCCAAGGCCAAGATCGCTGAGCAGGTGGCCGCCGAGAACATCGGAGAGCCGCAGAACCTCGAGGAGCAGGCGCTGTCGCTCGTCGGCCGCGACATCTTCGAGACGCTCGTGAAGGGCTACACCGAGAAGCAGTGGGGCCGCGACTGCAGGGACCTGCCCGCGAGCATCATAAAGCGCCTCCCCTGCCGCTTCACCTACGACAACAACTACTTCAACGACCGCTACCAGGGCATCCCCATGGGCGGCTACACCAAGATGGTCGCCAACATGCTCGAGGGCGTCGAGGTGCGCTGCGGCGTGGAGTACAAGGAGCTGGCCGCCGCCGAGCCCGATATCGCCGCCAAGACGATCTACTGCGGCCCCATCGACGCGTTCTACGACTTTAAGCTGGGCACGCTCGAGTACCGCAGCCTGCGCTTCGAGACCGAGACGCTCAACGAGCAGGACCACCAGGGCGTGGCCGTGGTCAACTACACCGAGCGCGAGGTCCCCTACACCCGTATCATCGAGCACAAGCACTTTGAGTTCGGCACGCAGGACAAGACCGTCATCACGCGCGAATACCCGGCAGACTGGAAGCCTGGCGACGAGCCCTACTATCCCATCAACGACGCCAGGAACGAGGCCCTGTACAGGCAGTACGAGGAGCTGGCGGCGCAGGAGGGCGACGTGATCTTCGCCGGTCGTCTGGGCGGCTACAAGTACTACGACATGGACAAGGCCATCGCCGCGGCATTCGAACTCGTCCGCAACGAGCTAGGTGTGGAGCCCACGGAGGCGTAGGATTAAGCATTAAAAATTGCCGGCTACTCTGAATGCTAGACGACATTTGGTTTAAGAGTTGCGCATAACAGTCCATAACGCCTTTTTGATAAAAGTCTCCCCCGCTTACGCATTGGAGGGTTCGAACAAATGACATTTGCTCGAACCCTCCAATGGATAGTAAAACGGAAAGTAATGCCTTCAGCTGTTCAGGTTCGCGATAGCATCTGACAAAACCGAACGCAAAGGAACCATTAATGCAGCTTACGCATAAACAGTTTAACGTTCTCTATGCCCTGAGCAGACGTCCCAGCATTACGCAACAACAACTTGCGAGCGAGTGCGAGATTGGGCTTACAGCGGCAAATGCCGCCGTAATAGACCTCTCAGAAGCCGGCCTCATCAAGGACGCCCGTCTCACGCCTAAGGGCATGACCGCGCTAAAACCCTACGCCGTGGACAATGCTGTTATCCTTGCGGCAGGCCTCTCCAGTCGCTTCGCCCCCATCTCCTATGAACGCCCCAAGGGACTTCTCAAAGTTCGTGGCGAAGTCCTGATTGAGCGCCAAATTGAACAGCTACACGAAGCCGGGATTTTCGACATCGTCGTCATTGTGGGATACAAGAAGGAGTCCTTCTACTACCTCGAGGACAAATACGGCGTTAAGGTCATCGTGAATTGCGCCTACGCTGAGCGCAATAACAATTCCTCGATTATGCTCGTGCGTGAGATGTTGGGCAATACGTACATCTGCTCCTCGGACAACTATTTCGAGAAGAACCCTTTCACAGACCATGTCTGGAAGGCCTACTACTCAGCCGAGTTCAACCAGGGCCAGACACCTGAATGGTGCCTGGAAACCGACACCCACGACCGCATCACCAAAGTTAGGGTCGGCGGGTCCGATGCATGGTATATGATTGGCCACGCTTATTTCGATCGAGAGTTCTCAACTCGTTTTCGAGAGATTCTTGAGGCAGAATACGACCTCCCCCAAACCCGCAACAAACTCTGGGAAGATCTCTATGCCGATCATATCAACGAGCTTGACATGCAAATCCGCAGGTACGACCCGCCCACCATCCACGAGTTCGACTCACTCGACGAGCTGCGCAACTTCGACCCTCTTTTCATCGAAAACCTTGATTCCGAGATTTTCGACAACATCGTTGCCGTCTTGGGATGCGATAAATCCGAAATTCGCGACGTCTATCCGCTCAAACAGGGACTTACGAACCTCAGCTGCCACTTTACGACCGACGACGGCGAGTGGGTCTACCGACACCCCGGCGTAGGAACCGAGCTCCTTGTAGACCGCAAAGCCGAAAAAACCGCACTCGAGACTGCACGCACGCTCGGCCTTGACTCCACCTTTGTTTTTGCGAATCCCCGCCGCGGCTGGAAGGTGTCACGATTTGTGAAGAATTGTAGAAACCTCGACGTTCACGACGACACCCAATTGGCCCAAGCCATGCAAATGGCCCGCAGTCTTCACGATAGCGGTGCAAAAGTTAATCGCTGTTTTAGCTTCTATGAAGAGGGAAGGGGCTACGAACGTGCCATTCTAAAACACGGGCTCATCGATGTGCCGGATTTGCCCGAGATGGACACGCAGGCAGCCGAACTGAACAGAATGCTCATTGCCGACGGTGGCGATCCAGTCCTCTGCCACAACGATTTCTTTAGTCTCAACTTCCTCGTAAGCGGCGACGGCCATGTCGATCTCATTGACTGGGAATACGCCGGTATGAGCGACTATGCCAACGATTTTGGAACATTCTGTGTTTGTGAACAGTTAACCGAGAAGAAAATGTGCAGGGCACTAGAGCATTACTTCAGCCGCAAGCCAACCGATGCAGAATGGCGTCACAACCTGGGCCAGGTGGGCATGGCGGGCTGGTGCTGGTACACATGGGCACTGCTTAAAGAGGCAGAAGGCGATAACGTTGGCGAGTGGTCCCATATCTACTACCATTATGCCAAAACTTACCTTAAGAAGGCGCTCGAGCTTTACAAGGAGCACAACGGGTAAGCAGCGGATTATCTCCCCATCACATATTTAAAAGGAACAAGGTCAAGGCGGCATCCTCAGCGGCGACGACCGCCATGGCAAGGGGTGCCGAAAAGGAAGCGGACACACTTATTATCCTATAAGCCTCGCAACCAAGCATGCAACCACTATCGAAATAAGGCTACAAGTCATCCCCATGCCTTACAGCCCATGTTAAACAATATCACGGCTGAACGCTTGTAAAGCAAAGACCCGGCATGATAACCGGGTCTTCAAAAACTCTTTTGGTGCTCCATGGCGGATTCGAACCGTCGACCTTGGGATTAGAAGTCCCCTGCTCTATCCAACTGAGCTAATGGAGCATAATGTCGCGCGTCCAAGCGGGCACAAGTTCACACGGCGCATAAATTATAACCTACTTGAACTGGTCGTGGTATGCCTTGCAGACCTCATCCACGGGGCCATCCATACGCAGGTCGCCCTTCTCGATCCATACAGCACGCTGGCAAATACGCTCAACCTGTTCCATGGAGTGAGAAACGAATAAGACCGTAACGTCGCCACTTTCGATAAAGTGCTGAATACGGCGCTCGCACTTCTGCTGGAAAAAGACATCACCGACAGAAAGCGTCTCATCAACGATCAGAATATCCGGCTCGGTAATAGTAGCGATAGCAAATGCAATGCGCGCAACCATACCCGAAGAGAAATTCTTCAGGGGCATGTCGACAAAATCTTTGAGCTCAGCGAACTCGATAATCTCGTCAAAGCTAGCGTCAATAAACTCCTTGGTATATCCAAGCAGCGCACCGTTAAGGT
>URBS01000033.1 GCA_900546085.1 uncultured Collinsella sp. | reverse complement strand
ACCGTCCGTTTATGGAACCCACCCCCAGCGCGCGTCATCCTTACGGTTGAATAAATACACATCTATGGAATTACGCAAGAGAGGACTGTTTCCATGAGCTACAAGACCGTTTGCGTTGCCGGTGGCGGCGTGTTGGGAAGCCAGATTGCCTTTCAGGCTGCCTACTGCGGCTTTGATGTAACGATTTGGCTGCGCAGCGAGGGTAGCATCGGCCGCACCCAGCCCAAGATCGATCACGTGCGCAAGGAGTACATCGCTGCTATCGAGGGCATGGCGGACGGCACGGGCGAGTGGTGTGCCGGTATCGCCGATAGCGGCAAGCCCTTCGACAAGGAGGCGGCGCTCGCTGCCGTTGAGCGCGCCTACTCCACGCTCAAGCTGGAGCTCGATCTTGCCAAGGCCGTGGCCGACGCCGACCTGGTCATCGAGTCTATGGCCGAGGACACCCAGGCAAAGATCGACTTCTACAAGAAGCTCGCCCCGGTTCTACCGCAAAAGACCGTCATCGTTACCAACTCTTCCACGCTGCTGCCGAGCACCTTTGCCAAGTACACCGGCCGCCCCGAGAAGTACTTGTCGCTGCACTTTGCCAACTCCATCTGGAAGAACAACATGACCGAGGTCATGGCGCAGGACCAGACCGACAAACGCTGCTTCGACGAGCTCGTCGACTTTGCCAACGACATCCGCATGCTGGCGCTGCCCGTCAACAAGGAAAAGAACGGCTACCTGCTCAATTCCATGCTGGTGCCGTGGCTGCTTTCGGGCCTTGACCTGTACGTTTCGGGCGTGAGCGATCCCAAGAGCATCGACCTCGCGTGGACGCGTGGCACCGGTGCCCCCAAGGGTCCGTTTCGCGTATTCGACACGGTGGGTATCCAGACGGCCTACAACATCGTCATGCAGTATCAGAAGGTGCCGGGCTTGGTGAGCCCGCTGCTCAAAAAAATGATGATGCCCTACAACTTTAAGGCTATGGCGTCCGTCCTCAAGAAAATGCTCGACGAAGGCAAGCTGGGCGAAAGCTCGGGCGAGGGCTTCTTTACGTACTAAAAATGATCTCTTGGGGGTGGAAGCGTTGGGGATCTACGGTAGTATGCGACAAAATCTGAATTGATCGGGCAAGAGCTGTAGCGCGCGTTGACGTTTGACCAATGGAGCGCAAAAATGCACCGTTCGCCGACACTCCTCTCGCGAGTGGTTGCCATATGGTTTGATGTTGGGAACATATGATTGCCGGCAGGCCGTAGGTGACGTTCGCCATGATATCGGAGGTACCAAGTATGTTTCACGCTCCGTTAAACAAGTATCGGGCTGGTTAATATGGGCCGCCGTACTATCTCGATAACCCTTGCAGTGGTTTGCCTAGCTGTGCTCCTGGGCGCTATAGGGCAGTTCGCTATAAGTCGAGAAACATCCTATATGCAGGAATGTGCTTCCGAAGGCTTTGCCATTGACGGTTACTATCGGGATGACGAAACAAGTCGGGAAACCCTGGCTTTTCTTGAGGAGGACAACTGTCGATGGCAGCTGGTCGACCAAGACGGAATCTGCACAGACGGGCAGTTTAAGCGTACGGATGACCCCAACATCCTGATATTAAAGAAGGAAAACGGCGAAGAATTCGGTACGGTCCACGTGGCGTATATTTCTCGCCGACGCGATCAGGGCTTGCTCTACCTATTTAGAGATACCAGGGTGACCCGTTTTTATCTGGTGAGTACCGGTCCGGCGTTTACAGTGGAGTCTGGCGATGTCGATGCGGACAGCTGATTCACGGCAATAAATCAGCGAGCGGAGCGCGGCCATGGACCGCGTCCCGCTATTTGCTCGTGGCCCGCGTCACGTCTGCGCCATGTCGTGACTCGCGGCTGCGCGCATCCATCCCACGTCGCGTATTACTGCACATCAAACTCCACGCGATCGAGCTCGGGCACATTGAGGTCGATGAGCTTGCGGGCTACACGGCGGTCGTGTGCCCCAAGCGCCTCGCTTGTCGTCACATGGGCGACAACCTCGCGCTCGACAAGGCCCTCCTCCTCGTCTTCGGTGGCCGAGGTCTCGACGGCAACGGTGTAATCCTTAAAGCCCGGCAGCACCGCGGCAAGCTCGCGCGTGGTTTCGGTGACGCCGTAACCGTCCTGCACGCCGGCCTGCGCCGAGCCAATAGACCCCGCCGTCATAACGATGCAGGGGATGGCAAAGATCACCGTGCCCACGATGATGCGGCGGCGCACCTTGTGTGACAGCTCATCGACCTCGGCGTTTTCCTCGGCGGTCACAATGCCGTCGCCGTTGAGGTCGCGCTTGAGCGGCACGCGCAAAAGAAGCAGCACGGCTTCGGCAGCCAGTGCGATAAAGACCACGTTGATGCCAAACTCGTAGAGGGCTGAAAGAAACAGCGACCCGCTTGCGATGGCGATGCCATAGCCCGCCGCGCACAGGGGCGGCATGAGCGCGGTCGCCACGGCCACGCCGGCGATGAGCGTGGCGGGTTCCTGGTCGCGCGAGTTGCCCAGGCCACCCGCAAAGCCGCCCGCGAGCGCGACGGCAAGGTCCCACACAGTCGGTGTCGAGTTGTCGATGATGGCGGCCGTGGTGGTGCCAAGGGGCGAGAGCTTAAAGTACAGCGTGGACGTGATTAGACAAAAGACCATCTGCAGCGCGAGGCCGGCAATTGCCTCGACGGCAATCTCGCGGTCGAGCGTGGCGATGCCGTATGCCATGGCAAGGACCGAGCCCATGAGCGGACAGATGAGCATGGCGCCCACGATGGCAATGTCCGAGTCGATATCGAGGCCGATGCTCGCGATCAACATGGCAATGATCAGGATGCATAAGTGCGAGCCAGTCAGGCGCGCCCCGTTTACAAAGCGCTTGCGAATCACGTGATAGGGCGCGCGTCCCTCGCGTATGTTGAACGCCTGCTTAAGGAAACGGGTGGCATTCTCCATGGCCTCGCTGTGTGCAGGGCGTATACCGTGACGACGATGATGACGCTCGCGCAGCCGCTTGATCTGTTGTTTGTCGAGTTCCATGCTTACCTCGTTTAGCTTCTGAGCCGCTTCTTGCGTCTGTCGTCTTTACTCTACACCGCGTTAGGCGAGGTGTCAGACAAGGTTTGTTGACCTGGAAGTCAGGACAATCGACATGGCTAAAACGCCGTGAGGATCATAAGAGTCAAATAGACAAAAAAGCGCGGGGCCGGTTTGATTCCGACCCCGCGCTCTGCGCTGGTGCGTTGTTGTTCGGCCTACCCTAGCAGGCTCAGACCAACAGAGACAAACGCCAGGATAACGCCGACGATGGACTCGCCGCCGAGCAGGCCGCTGGCGACGACCAGGCCCTGCTCCTGGAAGGCGGCATCCTTGGAGGCCTTCTCCTCGTCCGAAAGACCGGCCTCGGCATCGCGGTGGGCGGCCCACTTGTCGTAGGCGAGCTTAACGCAGGAGCCCAGGAAGGCCGTGAGCGACATGTAGAACGGCAGGTACACGCCCAGGCCGATCATCATGGCCGGAATGCCGAGCCAGTACATGACGATGCCGGCGATAAAGCCGCCTGCGAACCACGGCACGCTCGGGATGCCCGAGACCATGGTGGCGACGACGCTTGCCTGCGCGGCCACAAAGCTCTTGTCGGGGCCAAAGGCGTCCGGACCATAGGCGGTGACGAGCGCGACCATGACGGCTGCGGCGACCAGGGCGCCCACGATGCCGCCGATGGCTTGGCCGATCCACTGCGCACGCGGGTTGGTGCCCAGCACGGCGCCGGCCTTAAAGTCGTTCATGACGTCGCCCGCAAGGCCGCACGCCACGGCTACGATGCCGGCGATAAAGAACAGCTTGACCTGAGCGATCTGTGCGAAGGCAGCCACGATGAGCATGACGATGAGGCCAAAGATCTCCATGGGGTCGATGCCCGTCTGGCCGCAGCTCTGTGCGCTCATGATGGTGGTGACAAAGGTGAACAGCGTCACGATGACGGCCGGAACGGGACCAAGGTCAAGCACGATGGCGATGATCACGGCGATGGCGGCGGCGCCCAGGCCGATGATGCCGGCGTCGAGCTTAAGGGAGCCCGAGATGAGCGACTGCTCGTCGGTGTCGGTGGAGCTGTCGGCGGCAAGACCGCGGACGATACCGGCGACCTGCGGCAGGATGTCCTTGAGGACGACGGCGACGCCAAAGCCCATCATGAGGCCCATGCCCAGGGACTTGACGATGCCCTGCGCAGTCACAACGTCGAACAGACCGGCAGCGGTGCCGCCCACGATGATGCCAAAGTTACCTAGCAGCGCGCCGGCAAACCAGAAGGCAACCGGGGCGAAGCCCACCAAAAAGCCGATGGAGAGCAGCATGGGCGAGTTATAGATGGCAAAGGTCACGCCGGGGATATTGAGCGTGCACAACATGCTGGGCACCACGCCCAGGGCGTCGCGAAGCACGCTGTAGATGCCTGCGATGGCCATGGAGCCAAAGAGCTGCTTGCCGGTCTTGCCGCCGGCCTCGGTGGCGCGCAGTGTCTGAGCTGCGGCATTGCCGGTGGGAAACTCCAGCGCGGCGTCCACGATAAAGTGGCGGTGGATGAGCGCCGTTGCCAGCAGGCCCAAGATGGTGCCGGCGAGTGCCACGATAAACATGTCGAGCCAGCTGATCTGGTCGGCATAGCCCAGCATCCAGGCGCCCGGGATGGTAAACGCCAGGCCGCCGGCGACCATGGCGCCCGCGGACATGATGGTGTGGGTGACGTTGGCCTCGTTGAGGCTGGCGTCACCCATGAGCTTCAGGAAGAACAGCGAGATGACGGCAGCGAAAATAATCGGCCAGGGGAGTGCACCCATCTTGAGGGCCGTGTAGGCCGAGCTTGCCGTGATGATCACGCAGCCAAGGACGCCGATGACGACGCCGCGCAGCGTGAGTTGCCCGCGCATCGAAGCGCGGTTCGAGGGATTGCTCATATAGAACTCCTTTGCGTATATCCGCTTCCCCCGGGAGCGCCGTTACGGATACGGCGCGGGAAGTCGGGTTACCAAGGGCCGCCGCGTGAGCTCGCAAACGACCGCGCACCAGTATAGCCGCAAGCTAGTCATTTTGGGATGACTGGTTTAGGTAGGCGATATACTGCTGGGCAGACGAAAGGAGCGCCGACGATGCTTAATGGGTGCGCATATATATTGACGGTCGACGTGGGCAACACGTTCATTCGCTTTGGCCTGTTTGCCGAGGATTCGGCCGCGGCGCAGGAATGTCCGCTTGCGACATGCGAGATCACGACGCCGTCGAGCATTACGGCCGACGAAGCGCGCATGCGACTTGTGCAGGTCATGGGCGCGCTCGCCGCCGATGCAGGTGTGCCCGGGGTGCTTGCACCCGCCGCGGCCGTGCTGAGCTGTGTAGTCCCGGCGCTCGAGCGCCCGTGGAAGGCGGCACTATCCCGCACCTGCACGGGGCGCGTGCTCACCGTGGGGCCGGGACTTAAGACCGGCATACCCGTGCACTACGACGATCCGGCCGAGATCGGCCCCGACCGCATCGCCGATGCCGTGGCGGCCCGCGCCGTCTACGGCTCGCCGTGCATCGTGATTGACCTGGGCACGACGACCAATATCGAGGTCATCGACGCGCACGGTACCTTTGTGGGCGGCGTTATCGCGCCAGGCCTGGCCCTCGGCGCCCGTTCGCTTTCGGCGGCAGCAGCGCGCCTACCCCAGGTTGAGCCCTCGGCGCCAACGCACGTCATCGGACGCAACACGCGCGAGGCCATGCGCTCGGGTGTGGTTTTGGGCGAGGTAGCCCGCATCGACGGCATGCTCGACATGGTGCTTGCCGAGATGCGCGCGACCAAGGCCGCGGGGGAGGGCGATGTGCCCATCGTCATTACCGGCGACGATGCCGAGGCACTTGCGGCGCTGGTCGGCCATAGCCTGACGGTAGACGACGCGCTGACGTTGCGGGGTCTCGCCGAGCTCTACCGCATCAACCAAAAGCCCCGCCGCGCGTAGGGCGAGGGGCTGGTGGGATAAGCGCCCCTACCTTTCACCTGCTACAATGGGCCAAACTATTGCGATTGCGGAGGTGTCTGCCATGTCGGACGATCTTCATCAAACCGCGTCGGGCAAGCGCCGCGACGTTATTAGCTGGGACGAGTTCTTTATGAGCGTGGCCATCGCCGCGCAGCGCCGCAGCAAGGACCCCAACACGCAGGTGGGAGCGTGCATCGCCAGCACCAACCACCGCATCCTTTCGGTGGGTTACAACGGCACGCCCTCGGCGCTCAACGACGACTTTTTCCCGTGGGGTACGAGCGATGACCCGCTGCAGGACAAGCACAACTACGTGGTCCATGCCGAGGCCAACGCCGTGCTCAACTACCGTGGCTCGCTCAAAGACCTTGAGGGTTCCACGGTCTACGTCACGCTGTTCCCGTGCCACGACTGCGCCAAGATCCTGGCGCAGGTGGGTGTGGGCGAGGTCGTCTACCTGGACAACAAGTACGCCGACACCGACGACGGCCGCATCAGCCGCCGCATCCTCGACTCCTGCGGCATTAGCTACCGCCAGGTTATCGTCGATGTCCAGATTGGTACCGGGGGACAGGCTCGGCAGTAATATGCGTTGTCGCCATCTGACGACGGACGCAGCTCAAAAAGTCTCAATAAGTCCCGACCCAAATTGACTACTCGTGAAGGTCGCGTCTGCGCGCATGGACGGCTCGTGAGCGGGTACATGGCTGTAGTAACATAGCTTCTGTCCGCGGGCGTGCCCGCGTTATTGTGAGAAAGGAGCCCCTGTGGCTGTTAACGAAGAGCTGCTTAAGAAGGTTCTTGAAGAGATTCGCCCCAACCTGCAGGCCGACGGCGGCGATATGGAGTATGTGGGCGTCGACGACGAGGGTGTCGTCAAGCTGGAACTGCAGGGCGCCTGCGCCGGCTGCCCTATGAGTGCACTGACTCTGTCCATGGGTATCGAGCGCATCCTGAAGGAGCACGTGCCCGGCGTTACCCGCGTCGAGCAGGTCAATGCTTCTGGCGAGACCGACGACCTGTACGACGAGTACGCGCCGTTCTAAGCCGCGAAAGCTGCGGACGACATGCTCCGCATAGACGTCACGCCCAGATATGCGGCTGCGAGCGTAAGGCCCGCGGCCGCATTTGTATGTAGGGAGCAGGGGGATCGATATGCTCAACGACCTCTACCATATGCTTGATCCCGTCGCTATCTCGGCGGGCCCCATCATTATCTACTGGTACGGCCTGGCCTACGTGGTCGGCGCCCTGCTCACGGCGGTCGTTATGTACCGCACACAGCGTCGTTGGGGCTTCGACATTACGATTGATGACCTGACGAGCGTCGTGGTCGGCGCGGTCTTTGGCCTCATCATCGGCGCGCGCCTGTTTTACGTCGTCTTTTACGGCGATGGCTACTATTGGACCCACCCGTTCGAGATCTTTGCCACCAACGAGGGCGGCATGAGCTTCCACGGTGGCCTGGTCGGCGGCATCTTGGGCGGCATCATCGTGTGTCGCATGTATAAGCTCGACGCCTGGACCATCGCCGACCTTGCCGTTATCGGCGCTCCGCTGGCGCTGTGCCTGGGACGCTGCGCCAACTTCGTAAACGGTGAGCTGTGGGGTAAGCCGACCGATCTGCCCTGGGGTGTGGTCTTTGGCGGCACCGCGGGCAATATGCCGCGCCATCCCTCCCAGCTCTACGAGGCGTTTCTTGAGGGCATCGTGCTCTTTTGCATCCTGCAGGTGCTCAGCCGCAAAAAACCGCTGCTGCCCCAGGGTACGTTTATGGGCGTCTTTGTGATGGGCTACGGCATCGTTCGCTTTTTGATTGAGTTTGTGCGTGTGCCCGATGCGCAGCTGGGCTATCTGCTGGGCGGTGTCATCACCATGGGTCAGCTGCTGAGCCTGCCGCTCATAATCGCGGGCCTGGCGCTCATCATCTTCGCCCGTCGCCGCAACCGGCCCCAGCGCGTCTACCTGGACGCCTAACCACCAAAACCACCACAAAGGGGACAGGCACCTTTGTGGTGGTTCGCTGGGCAACGATGACAGAACCGTAACGTTTTCCCAGATAAAACCTGACAAAATTAACCTGTCCCTTTTTGGCAGGTTTCTAGAAAGGCTCTTTGGACTGTGAAGGATTCCGAACTCTCCACAACGGCTGCGCGCGATGCCGCCCGTATCGTTTGGTTTAAGCGCTACCCCGTCAAGCAGACGCTCATCGCTTTTTTGCTTGCGCTGTTGGCGACCACGGCGTTTTCCATCGATCCCGCCCCGGTGTCGAGCAATGCGGTCCTGGCGATCGACCCCAAGGCGACGGGCACACTCTATGTGTGCTACGAGGTACTCCTCTCGTTTGCCGGCCATACCGACGCGGTCATGCTGCTTGCACTTGCCTGCCTGCTCACCTTGCCGTTTCGCTACGTATTCTTTGGCCGCGGCGATGCTTGGCGTCCTTCGGTGATCCTTCCGTCGCTGTTCTTTGCCGTCTGCATGGTGTTTGGCCGCAGCTACGACCTCACCGATTCTGCCGAGATCGTACTCGGCGACAAGGCTCGCATCATCTGCGCCTGGATAGGCGGTGCGGGCTGGATGCTCTTGGCGGTCGTTGCCTTCTACCTGGCTTTTGAGTGTCTAGATTGGCTGAGCTCTCGGCGCATTCCGTTTTCGGAGGCGCATTTTGGCCGCGTGTGGCGTGTGGCGCATGCCGTTCTCTCAATCCATCCCTTTGCCGGTCCGTTTTTGGTGCTTGTGGTCGCCTGGGCACCTACGCTCATTGCTTCGCTGCCGGGATTTTTTATGGGCGACACGGGCGCCCAGATTCGCCAGTGGTTCAACTATCCCAATGGTACGAGCGACTACCTGCGCCTGCTCAACCCTGATGTGCTGCTCAACGGGCACCACCCGGTCGTGCATACTGCCATTATCGGCTCGTGCGTGCGGCTGGGGCTTTCGGTCTTTAACAGCGCCAATGCGGGTCTCATCATCTACACCACAGTTCAGTTTACAGTTACGGCTGCCTGCATGGCATACTCTGTCTCCTCGCTGCGCAAGCTGGGTGTCGGTCTGCCCGTGCGCGGCGTGATCCTGTTGTTCTTTGCGTTTATGCCGATGTTCTCCAACTATGCGGCGCTACTGACCAAAGACGTGCTCTTCGCAGACGCGTTTTTGGTGTTGCTCGTGCAGACCGTTAAGCTCATGGCGGGTGGTCTGCCCCGTCGCGATGCTAATGCCGCGCGCGCAGGCGAACAGGCACCTGTGCTCTTTGCACGCCACGACTGGTTGCTGCTCGCGCTGGGAGCCCTGGGTTCCACGTTTTTGCGCAATGGCGGACTGGCGTTTCCCTTGGCGGCGTGCATGATCGCCGCTGCGTTTTGCGCATGGGATGTTTACGTGTCGTGCCGCCGCGCAGCGCGGACAGATGCGGAGCCGCTGCAGAACGTGCCCCGTTTTCGCTGGCTTGGTGTTCTCGCCGTGCTCGCACTCTGCCTGGCTTCTAATGCGTATTTCATCAAGGTCTTTATGCCGGCGCACGATATCACGCCCGGCTCCAAGCGTGAAATGCTTTCAATTCCGTTTCAGCAAACGGCTCGCTTTGTCCAAAAGCACGACGGGCTTAACTCGGGTGTTGGACCCACGGTTAAAGAGGACGGCACGATTGAGGAAGCTCCCTGCGACGGCTTGGTGACCGATAGGGAACGCGCTGCGATCGATCGGGTGCTTAAGTACGAGAATCTGGGCCGTCGCTACAATCCCGACAAGTCGGATGCCGTCAAAAACTGTTTTAACGAGTACGCCTCGCAGGAGGACATCGACGCCTATTTTGAGGTGTGGATCCAGATGTTCAAAAAGGACCCGAAGTGCTATATCTCGGCGCTCGTCAATAACTACTACGGGTATTTCTATCCGAGTGCTCGCGATGCGTGGGTTTACAGCACGGCGCGCAGTGCCGAGATTATGGCCAGGCCCGACAACCTCAAGTACTTTGACTTCCATCCGGTCGATAGCAAGGCCGTGCGCTGGTGCGATCATCTGATCAATCTGTACCGTGTGGCGGTGCAGCGTGTTCCCTTTATCTCGCTCACTATGAGCTCGGCCACCTACGTGTGGATCATGATTGCCGTGGTGGTCTATCTGCTGCGTCGTCGTTCATGGCGCGCACTGGCGATTTGGGTGCCGCTGCTGGGTGTGCTCGCTGTGTGCCTGATTGGTCCGTGTAACGGATCGACCTACATGCGCTACCTGTACCCGGTTATTGCCTGCATGCCGTTTGCCGTCGGTGCCACTATCGCCCGCAGTGATCTTCTATGGACCTAGCGGCTGCAGGGCATGTCGGTGCACCAAGGGCTTGCATCATCACGACGCCTTCATTTTGGGGTTTATCTTGCAGGCCAGTAGGTATATCATAACGACGTTTGTTTATATTGCCCGAGCATCTGCGCTGGGCTTTAGGTCGAAACCGATAGGAGACACGTATGTCCGGACACTCTAAGTGGGCCACAACCAAGCATCGTAAGGGCGCGCAGGACGCCAAGCGTTCCGCCCTCTTCTCCAAGCTCAGCCGCAACATCACCGTTGCTGCCCGTCTCGGCGGTGACCCGCTGCCCGAGAACAACGCCAGCCTCGCCGCTGCCGTTGCCAAGGCCAAGGCTCAGTCCATGCCTAAGGACAAGATCAAGTCCGCTATCGACAAGGCTTTTGGTTCGGGTGCCGATGCCGCCGTCTACGAGAACATCGTGTACGAGGGCTACGGTCCCGCCGGTGTCGCCGTCTACGTCGACTGCCTGACCGACAACCGCAACCGTACCGCCGCTGATGTCCGTTCCGCCTTCTCCCACGCTGGTGGCAACCTGGGCACCTCCGGCTCCGTCGCCTTCCAGTTTGAGCGTAAGGGCCAGATCGTCGTCGCCAAGGAGATCCTGGACGAGAACGCCAAGAAGGAGACCATGATCGCCAACGGTGCTGCCGGTGACGAGGATGAGTTCATGATGGCCATCGCCGAGGCCGGTGGCGAGGACTACGAGGATGCCGGCGAGGAGTGGATTGTCTGGACTACTGCCAACGAGGTCATGGCTGTCTCCAAGGCGCTCGAGGAGCAGGGCGTCCAGGTCAAGGGCTCCGAGACCACCATGGTCCCGACCACCCCGACCGAGGTCTCTGGTACCGACGCCAAGAAGGTCCAGCGCCTCATCGACCGTCTTGAGGAGCTCGACGACGTCCAGGACGTCTACAGCACCATGGACATGACCGACGAGGTCATCGCTGCCCTCGAGGAGGAGTAGCGCCAGCACGGATTGAGCCGTGCATATCTGGGCATAATGAAGCGAGCATGCAAGCCTCGTGGAATAGATGAGCCGGATCCGCGTGCGTAGAGCACCGGACCCGGCTCTTTTATAATGATGCGAACCGTTCTGCATTTCGAGAGCCGAGATTTGAAGGGAGCGCCGCGTGCGCGTACTCAAACGAGCCCTAGCGATCGTGTATCTTGCCGCCACCATCGTGGCGCTGGGTACGCTTGTCTGCCAGTTTTGGGGGCCGTATACGTATCGCTTTATGCTGCTGATGCGCGACCCCATGCCGCGCATCGTCGTCACGGCGTGCGCCGGCGTCGTGGCGATCGGCGTGCTGGTAAGCTTTTTCCGCCTGATGTTCGCCCGTCGCGAACCGTCCTGCGTGCATCCGGCGGGGGAGCGCAATATCGAGGTTACCCTTGCGGCGCTTTCTTCGTGCGCCAGGGCTGCTGCCGAGCGTGACGACCGCGTGATGGTTGAGCATGTCGAGGCCCGCGTCCAAGGCCCCGACGATTCGCACGTCCGTTTTAAGGTCGAAGCTATCGCGCTTGACGATAAGGACGTGGCATCTCTGGCTACCGCGATGCAGCAGCGCATCGAAGAAGCCTGCGATACCATGCTCGGCGCGCCGGGTACGACCGCGCGCGTCCGTTTTTTGCCGTCCAAGACTACCGTCCAGACCGTGGAGGTTTCCGGTGAGTGATACCAATCAAGATAAGACCGCTCGTACGCCGCGCCTGACGATTGACCAGAGCGCCACGTCGGCGAGCGAACCTGTTGATTCCAAAGCAGAGGCAACCGAGTTACAAGACGCGGCAGCCGCGGATTTTGACGAGGCTATGGGTCTCATCAAGGGTACGGGCGCTGCCATCTGGAGCTATGCTGTGCGTCATCCCAACACCACGCTCGGCGCCGTCGCCGGCTTTATCCTCGCCGTGTTGGTGCTCACGTTGGGTCTGTGGGACACGCTCGTCATTGCATTCTTCGTGCTGATCGGCGCTGTGATCGGCCAAATTCGCGACGGCGAGAACGGGATCGTCAACTTCTTCGGCCGTCTGTTTAGCGGCCGCTAATATGTATTCGACTGTCGCATCCGCGGCAGGCATAAGGAGGAACCATGGCTTTTAATACGAAGGTCGATGTAGCCGATACCGAGCTCGAGGAGAACGAGGCAGTCGTCGCCGAAGCTGAGGATGTGACGCTCGAGGACGAGGCTCTCGTCGAGGCCGAGTCCGATACGGATGAGGACGACGAGGAAGCGGATGAGTCCGAGGACTCGCTGACCTATTCCAACGGCGTGATCGAGAAGATCGTTGCCATGGCCACCCGCGAGGTTCCGCACGTTCTGGGCATGAAGGGTAACCTCATGCACTTTGTGCAGGAGCAGTTTGGTGCCGAGAATCTGACCAAGGGCGTGACGGTCGAGGTCACCGACGATAATCGCGTGGTCGTCAACATCTCCGTCATCATCGAGTACGGCGCCTATGCGCCCGCGATCTTCGACGATGTCAAGGCACGTGTCACCGAGCGCCTTGCCGCGATGACCGGCCTTGAGGTGGCGGGCGTCAACCTGCGCATCGAGGATGTCATCACCCCCGAGGAGTACGAGCACCGCACCAGCCAGCACGAATAACCTTCCAAAATGGACAGGTTTGTTTTGGCAGGTTTTATCTGCGAAAACATTAAACGGCCGACCGCGCAAGCAAAAGCGTGGCCGGCCGTTTCTGTACGCTCCCGATATAGTCATACCGCTCGTCTAACTAAGGGTTGCAATCCCCACGTTCCGCGTTACTCTAATGGGCGCATTGTTTCCAAATTGTTAACGAGGGGTTGCCGTAATGGCTGACGAGCACGAAACAGAAAGCAAGGCATGGGCAATTGAGGCCGCTGCAGCAGAGGCGGCGTCGCGTGCTGCCGAGGAGGTGCATCGTCCTCCCGTAGTGCCGATGGAGCGCGTGGTCGATCGCGATGTTATCGAGCGGGGCGAGCGCGCTGGTCGCAAGCGCAGCCAGGAGCCGGGCTTTCCGCGCTTTTTTGCCGAGCTCAATTTGGGCCTGATCCTCACGGCCTTTGCCATCGTCGCGTTTAAAACCCCTAATCACTTTGCTTTTGGCGGCACCTCGGGCGTGTCGGTCATTCTGTCCACGCTGTTCCCGACCCTGCCTGTCGGCGTTTTTATGTGGATTATCAATGCGGTCCTGGTCGTTTTGGGCTTTATCTTTTTGGAGCGCAAGGCAATCCTGTGGAGCGTCTTTGCCTCGTTTGCGCTGTCCGCCTATGTCTCGCTGTTTGAGCTCTTTATTCCGACCGATGTCTCGATGACGGGCGATATGTGGCTCGACCTGTGCTTTGCCGTGATTCTGCCGGCGCTCGGCAGCGCTATCGTCTTTGATATTGGTGCCTCGACGGGCGGCACGGACATCCTCGCCATGATTCTCAAACGCCGCACCACGCTTGAGATCGGCCGTGCGCTGCTGTTGGTCGATATCGGCATCGTGACCATCGCGGCCTTCTTGTACGGCCCGCGCGTCGGTCTGTATTGCGTGCTTGGCCTGTTTGCCAAGACGCTCGTGGTCGACAAGGCCATCGAGAGCATTCACCTGCGCAAAGTCTGCACGGTCATTTGCTCCGAGCCCCTTAAGGTCGAGGAGTTTATCGTCAAACATCTCAACCGCACGGCGACTATCAGCCGCGGCTTCGGCGCCTTCTCGGGCAAGTGCGTGACGGTGATCATGAGCGTGCTGAGTCGTCGCGAGGCCGTGCAGCTGCGTCGCTACGCTCGCGAGATCGATCCGGGTGCCTTTATCACGATCGTCGACAGCTCCGAGATCGTCGGCAAGGGTTTCCGCGGAACGAACTAACGCGGTCGAGCTTATCAAACAATCGAATAGCGCCCTGCGCATTGCAAATGCGTCATGTTGGAGTATTTGTCCCCACATTGGGTGATAATGATGCCAAAGACATCGTTTGCGATCCAGATGATTCGCTCAAGATACGAAGGGATGATCTCGATGTTCTGTTCGCAGTGTGGTGCCCCCATGGGCGACAACGATAAGTTCTGTGGTGCGTGTGGTGCCCCCAATGCCGGTGCCGCAGCCCCTGCCCCTCAGGGTCAGCCCCAGCAGTTTGTTCCGCAACCGCCCGTGGCGAATGCGTCCAAGGGCTGTGTGGCTCAGGCGTTTGAGGACATGACCAAGACGCCGGGCGTGCTGCAGCGCGTGTGCCAGATCGCCTTTTTGCCGGCGCTGATTTGTGTTGTGTCGGTGCTCGTGCTGTTCATTCCCGTTATCGGCGGTATCGCGGCTGCCATCGGCTTTTTGGCAGCTTGCATTGCGAGCGTGTGTGGTTCCGGCTTTGGTATTGAGTGGGGTCGCGATCTGTCGCTCAAGGTTGATGACGGTATGGATCGTCCACTCATGCGTTCCACGTCGTTTGGCCTCGGAGTCTTTTCGAGCGTTATCTCGGTCGTGCTCGAGGTTATCGCTGCCATTCCCGTTATCGGTGTAGTGCTTTCGCTGGTGGAGAGCGTGGTAATTGGCGCCGCGGGCTCGTATTCGTATTACGGCTCTTATGCACTCGAGGCAGCGCTGTTCGGCTCGCTTGGCCTGCTTGTCCTGGCTATGATTGCCACGGCGGTCTTGGGGGTCTTCTTTAAGATGTTCGCCGACATTGCCGTGATGCACTTTGCGGTGACCGGTCGTGTCGAGAGCGCGTTTTCGCTCGATAAGGTCTGGGCGGCCTTTAAGCACAACAAGACCAAACTGTTCTGCGCTTCGTTCCTTCCCGAGTTTTTGACGGGCCTGGTCGCCAACGTTGTCACCTGGATCCTGACGTTCGTCTTTGGCACCATTGCCTCTGTCGGTATGTATAGCTACTACTACCGTCCTTCGGCTATTGAGGCGCTTGTTACCGGCGGTGGCATCACGCTCGTATTGTTCTTGGTGCTGACGGCGTTTGTCACGGTATTCCTTACGGTCTTTGGCAAGATGCTCAAGCATCGTGCCGTTGGCTATTGGGTAGCGCGTTATGCAGCTGAATGGGCTGATGAGGATAAGGATGACGTCCTGACCTTTGTGCTGCCGTTTGAGAAGAAGTCTGCTCCGGCTGGTTTTAGCACCGACGCAGCGCCCGTATCCGATTCCGCTGCGGCGCCTGCGCCCGAGCCCGAGCCCGAGCCGGCGCCTGTGCCTGAGCCGGCACCCGCACCTGCGCCTGCAACGTCGCCCGCGCCGACGTCTGCCCCGGCACCGGCCCCCGCGCCCGAGGCGACGCCTGCAGAACCCGATTGGAATGCCGTTGCCACGCCGGCGGATGAGCCGGGCGATAATCCTGCTGCCGAAAACAATCAAACCGAATAGTCGGTCGAGGCGCCCTGGGCAACTGAGCCCGGGGTGCCTTTTTCTACTGCGAAAGCAAGAAAATGCCTGGGAAAACGGTTGCAGCAAAATTTCTCGGAAATTGGTCAATGTTGCGCAACAACGTCGCGGCTATTGTTGAGAACATAGACGTGTAAGGTTTGAAGGCGTGCAACGCCTTAGGAAAAGGAGAAGCTTATGTTCTGTCCCACTTGTGGTTCTCCCATTTCGGATGATGCCAAATTCTGCCCTGTCTGCGGTTCTGCCATCGGTGCCGCTTCCGCTGCTCCTGCTCCGCAGCCCGCACCTCAGCCCCAGCCTGCTCCGCAGCCCACGCAGATTCAGCCCACTCCGGTTCAGGCAGTTCAGCCCCAGCCTCAGCAGCAGTACACCGGGCAGCAGCAGTACGCCGGCCAGCAGCAGTATGCTCATCAGCCTGCGCCTGCCCCGATGGGCTATGCTCCGATTAAGACCGACCGTGGCGTGATCGGCTGGCTCCTGCTTTCCATCGTGACCTGCGGCATCTATTCGTATTACTTCCTCTATTGCCTTGCCCGCGACATCAATGTTATGTGCCAGGATGACGGCGATTCCACGCCGGGTCTGGCAGCATTCATCTTGCTGTCGTTCGTGACCTGCGGCTTCTACGGACTCTACTGGTACTACAAGATTGGTAACCGCCTGCAGGCTAATGCCCCTCGCTATGGCCTGATGTTCCAGGAGAACGGCACCACCGTTCTTATGTGGCAGATTGTCGGCGCGCTGCTGTGCGGCCTTGGCCCCATCTTTGCCATGAACATCATCATCAAGAACACCAATGCCATGGCAACGGCTTACAACACCCGTCTTGGCGCTCGTGCCTAACGATAAGAACGGCGTGAACAGCTCCCAGGGACATAAGGGCGCGGCGGAGCTCATTCGCCGCGCCCTTTCTTGCATCGGCGCGCTCTTTGTCGCCTGGCTCGCACTCTACCTGCTCGATATCGGCTGCGTGTTTCGCCTGATGACGGGCATTCCTTGTCCGGGATGCGGCATGACGAGGGCGTGGCTGGCGGCGCTGCGCCTCGATTTTTCGGCGGCCTTTGCCTACCATCCGCTGTTTTGGGTGGTGCCGATTGCGTTTGCGCTCGCGTTCGTGCGCGAGGAGGTGGCATCGAGCAAGCTAAAGCGTGGCATCGACATTGCGGTTATTGTTCTGTGCGTGCTGGTCGTTGCCGTATGGATCGTGCGCCTTATCAACCCGGTAGACGCGGGCCTGCTTTTTGGCGGGCACCATGGTAGCCAGAGCCGGGCGCTTGACACCCTTGA
>URBS01000032.1 GCA_900546085.1 uncultured Collinsella sp. | reverse complement strand
GCTCTTCCGATCTTTGCGGATAATCTTGCGCTCGTGTTTGCCGGATCTGCTCCGTTTGAGCCTAGGCCCGGGGTCATGTTTGTGCCTCCGCTAGGATGGCTATTTCTCATTCTGCTTATTCTCTATACAACACTCGACTATCCGACCGAATCGTTGCACGGGTTTGGTTTGCAAGCGCTTGTTCGATGCCGGGCAAGAACCCTTTGGTGGGTCTCGCGTTTTATCTTGGTGGCGGCAGTAACGGCATTTTCACTGCTCGTGGTGGTTTGCTCTGTTGTGATTTGGAGCTTGGTGGTGAGCTCCTCGTTCAGCGCGGTCATTCATGGTGAGTCGCTTCAACTGGCTAATTTGGCGCCGTGGTTTCTCAAAGCTGCCGAGGCAGATGCGCTGCCGTTTTTCATAGGTCTCTTATTTGCTTTTGAGGCGC
Source organism: uncultured Collinsella sp. (assembly GCA_900546085.1). Taxonomy (GTDB): domain Bacteria; phylum Actinomycetota; class Coriobacteriia; order Coriobacteriales; family Coriobacteriaceae; genus Collinsella. The sequence goes on along the minus strand of URBS01000032.1, from coordinate 17,184 downwards.
TTGCGTTTGCGCAGGCAGCGGTTGGGTTTGTGCTTGGGTCGTCAGTCTCGTTTGTGGTTTTAATGAGCTACCTGATCTGCTCGGCATATGCACGACATTGGGCGCTATTGGGTAACGCCTTGATGCTGTTGCGCTGGGGTGGAATTGTCAAAGAGGGAATCGCGGCGGGCTCGAGTGTCTTGTCATCAATTGGGCTTATGTCGTTATGCCTATCGTTGGGTGGACTGTGGTTTCGAAGGGCCGACCTTATAGAAAAGGGGGACAAGATATGAGTGTGATCGTAAGGGGCGTATCGAAGCGCATGGGTAAAAACGATGTCCTGCGCAACGTGTCCATCGAGGTTGACCCTGGGACTGTGGTCGGGCTTCAGGGGATAAACGGTTCGGGTAAGACCATGCTCATGCGAGCGGTTTGCGGGTTGATCAAGCCTACCGAAGGCGAAATCTCTATCGATGGCCAAAGGCTTGGGGCGGACATCTCGTTCCCGCCGAGTCTGGGGATGTTGATCGAGGCGCCTTCCTTTTTGGGATATCTGTCTGGCTACGACAATCTGAAGCTCATCGCTCAGATCAAGGGCGTTGCCACCCCCGAGGACATTCGCTCTGCCCTGCGGCTCGTGGGGCTCGATGCAGACGAAAAAAAGAAGTTCCGAGCATACTCGCTTGGGATGAAGCAGCGTCTGGGGATAGCTGCGGCAATTATGGAGAAGCCGAAGCTGCTTGTTCTCGATGAGCCAACGAATGCCCTCGACGAAGCGGGCGTTGAAATGCTCAAGCGCGTTGTGGCGATGGCGGCATCAACGGGTCGTGAGGTCCTTCTGTCCAGCCATGACGGAGAGGTGCTCGAGGAACTGGCCGATCGGGTTTACTGCATGCGCGACGGTGCCGTTGTGAAAGTTCGGGAAAGGTCGTGAGCGCGATGAAGAAGACCCTGTGGACGAGAAGATCGGCGCTCGCGCTTTTTTGCTGTGCTGCTACCGGCCTTGCGGGCATGAGGGTGAGCGTCGTTAACGGGAACCGGACGGTCATTCCTGAGAAATATTACGCGGAGGGCGAATGGCTCTCGATGGATGGAGCGTTTCTGGGGTCGAAGGATGTGGTGACTGATGGGTATTCGTTTTGCATAGACGGGGCAGAGTTGCTCACGCCGCGCGAGTATCTCAAACGAGCACATGACGATTATTCAAAATATGGCACCGTGGATACGAAAACGAGACTGAAGGATGCCGACATCACGTGCGTTATCGCCGTAAAGATGCGTGTCAGAAATAGGGATAATATCGACGGTGGAATCAAAGCGTATGTTTGGCATCTGGTTCCGGAGTCTGCGCCAAACTATGATTTTGTAGTCAATACCGATCTGATAACGCAAGCCATGCCGGTCCTTGGCGGCTCTGCTGCGTTTGCCGTGGAGGTTGGGGCAGAAAACGAGTTGCTCGTCCCATTTATGATGCAGAACACCAACGACTATTTCGAAGGTTACGAGACCGTCCGTTTTGAGAAAGCATTTCCCGGGACTTACACGATGAAGATGACCGATCTGCCGGAGCGGAGGCTCTTAAGGTTTGAAGTGAAATAGCTCGAGAGCAAGGCAAAACGGGTCCATTGGCGGTACGCGCGCCCGATTCCAGGCGCCCCGGCCCGGAATCGGGCGCGGGACGAGGCGCCTTCGGTGTCGGCCGGCCTACCGCTTCTTCTTGCTCTTCTTCTGCTTGCGCTGCTTGCCCTTGGTCTCCTGGGGCTTGTCGCCCTGTTTTGCTTCGGCAGCGGCCTTTTCTGCCTTCATCTTCTTGCGTTTGGTCTCGATGCGGAGTTTTTTGTTGATGCGCGTCTTAAGGAAGGGACCGAACTGCTCGGCATCGCCGCGGACAAAGGTGTCCTTAGGGATCGTCACGCCCTGGTCGGCGAACATGGCCACAAAGATGCGCTCGCCGTCGAGTACGTGGTCGAGCTTCTCAAACGGGAAGAACTGCGACTTGCCGCTCTTGCCCCAGACCATCAGGCCGTCCTCGTTGGCGGCGACGCGGCGATAGCGGCCACCCATGGACTCGTCGGCCTCGACGGCTTCGATAAAGTCGCGGGCGAGCGTGTGGTGCAGGTTTTTGCTCCACCAGGCCAAAAAGGCACCGAACACGATGAGGACAACGCCGAACTTGATCCAGTTGCCGCCGGCCACCAGCATGCCGATGCCGATGAGCGCGGCAATTGCCGCGGCGACATACAGCGAGCCGCGACGCCTGGGCGAGGCGACCAGGCGGGCGAAATCGGTGACGAGGTCGTTTTCGTACTGGTACTCGTTGAGGTACAGGATGCCGTCATCGGCCGCTGCCTGCTCCTCGAGCGCGACCTCGACCTGGTCGGCTGCTTCGGAGGGAACGAGGTTGCTCTCTGCGTCTGCCATGCTCTTTGGACTCCTATCGCGGCGGGCTCGCCGTACGGGTTATTATGAATGCAGTATGCCGTGCGACCGCATGGCCGTCGCGGCAACAAGACTCAGTATACCCGGGGGAGCACCCATGGAATCGTTGTATCGAAAGTATCGCCCGCTCACCTTCGACTCCGTGGTGGGCCAGCAACATATCGTCTCGACGCTCGAGCACGCCATCACCGAGGGGCGCCTGTCCCACGCGTACCTGTTTTGCGGTCCGCGCGGCACGGGCAAGACCACCATGGCGCGTATTCTTGCCAAGGCGCTGCTCTGCCGCAATGCCGAGGCGGCGCGCGCCGAGGGTGCGAGCGGCTGCATGCCCGACGGCACCTGTGAGGAATGCGAGCTCATCGCCGAGGGCAACCACCCAGACGTCTACGAGCTCGATGCCGCAAGCCGTACCGGCGTGGACAACGTGCGCGAGGAGATCATCAACTCCGTCAACTTTGCCCCGGTGCGCGGCAAGTACAAGATCTATATCATCGACGAGGTCCACATGCTCACGACGGCGGCGTTCAACGCGCTGCTCAAGACGCTCGAGGAGCCGCCGGCACACGTGATCTTTGTGCTGTGCACCACCGACCCGCAAAAGATTCTGGAGACCATCCTCTCGCGCTGCCAGCGTTTCGATTTCCATCGCATCGGCAACGAGGATATTGAGCATCGCCTGGCATACGTGTGCGAGCAGGAGGGCTTCGATTACGACGACGAGGCGCTGGCTATCGTGGCGCGCCATGCCAAGGGTGGCATGCGCGACGCATTGTCCACGCTGGAGCAGCTGAGCGTCTTTGGTAACGGTTCTGTGCATGCGGACGACGCCCGCTCGCTTTTAGGCGAGGTTTCGGACCAGATTCTGGGTGAATTTTCCCGCGCCATTGCCGATCGCGATGTTGCCGAGCTCTATGGACTGATTCGTGCACAGGTCGAGGAAGGAAACGACCTGCTGGAGCTGACGCGCGACCTGGTGGCGCATGTGCGTGACGTGTACGTTGCCTGCGTTGCCGGTGCCCGCGCCGAGCTGTTTGAGGGCGGCTCCGAGCAGGCCGAGGCGCTTGCTGCCGAGGCCGCTGCCTTTGGCGAGCATCCTGCCGACCGCCTGGCCCGTGTGCTGACAGTGCTCGACGATGCCGCACTGGAGATGAGGGGCGCGAGCGACGTGCGCCTGGTGCTCGAGATTGCCTGCACGCGTCTGGCACGTCCCGAGGCTGATATAACGATTGAGGCATTGGCCGAGCGCGTGGCACGCCTGGAGGCCATGGTTGCCAATGCCGCGGTGCCGGCGAGCGTGGCTGCTGCTCAGGCCGCCGCGCCTGCAGCATCCGTACCCGCTGCCGCCCAGCAGCCGACGCTTATCTCGGGTGCCCGAGCTGCCGCTCCGGCGGCATCCGCTGCCCCCGCTGATACGTCCGCGCGCCAGGGTGGTATGCCTTGGGACCGTGGTGCTGCCGCTCCGGCGGCTCAGCCTGCGCCCCGTTCTGCGTCCGTGTCGGCTTCCAAGCCTGCAGCGTCTGCACCTCAGTCTGCGCCGGCTCCGACGCCTCAGCCCGTTGCGGCCCCCGCGCCTGCCACCGCTCCGGCACCTAAGCCCCAGCCCAACACCGCCGCCCAGGTTGCCGCCGCCGGTACTGCCGAGACGCCCGCGGTCGATGATGCCGGAGAGCTGCAGCGCAAATGGGCCGAGGTTGTCGAGCGTGTCAAGGCGCGTCAGGCTTCCTACGCAGGGCTTTTGCTCAACGCTCGCGCCACGGCCGACGACGGCTCCAAGCTCACGGTCTCGTTCCCCGCGGGCTCGACCTTTGCCATCAAGATGCTCGGACGCGCCGACACGCAGTCGGTGGTCCTGCCGACAGTCAGTGCGGTCTTCGGTCGTCGTACCGTCGACTATGTCCTGGATGGGGGTGGCACGCCGGCTCCTCAACATGAGGAGCATTCTCCATCTGCACGGGCTGCGGTATCTGCGGACCCGCAACCCGTGTCCTCGGCGGCCCCTGTATCCTCGAGCGCCAGCGCTCCACAGCAGCAAGCGACGCCGGTGATGGCACCGACCCCGTCGGCGCCTGAACCCGTTGCGCCCAAACCGGCTGCTCCGGTCCCCGGGCCTAAGCCCGCCGCCGCGCCTGCGCCCAAGTCATCCGACCTGGCTAAGGCCCCCTGGCTGCGCTCCGACAACCCCGCCGGCGCTCCTGCCACGGGCAAGCTCCCGACCGAGCCCGCACCCCGAGCGCCCGAGCGCGCGTCCGCTCCCAAGGCTCAGCCCGCCGCGCCGTCTGCGCCGTGGGAATCCGAGCAGGTTCCCTACGACGATGTCATGGTCGGCGGTTTTGCTGCCGATGCCGGCGGGGACGATCTGCCCCCGTTCGACGTGCCGGGTGCGGCGTCCGCGCCCAAGCCCGCTGCAACTGCCCCCAAAGAGGAGGACGCTCCTGCGGCTCCCTGGGAGTCCAACCCCGGCGCGGGCAGCCCCTTCGGCCATCAAGGCGCAGCCCCAAGCATCCCGCAGACCGAGGACGAAGCCAAAGCCCTCATCCGTAGCGTCTTCGGCCAGTCCACCATCTTCAAACCGGTGGAGTAGCTGTACGGGCGGGTATACTGCTCAGGAAGAGACTTCTTTGAACGGAGCGAGCTTATGATGTGGGAATATGTCCGCCTCGAGGACGATACGCAAGTTTCGTATTCCGAAGTCCGTGAGGACAACACGGTGAAGGTCGTTGTGGAGCGCCCGCGCGATTGGGGTTTTGACGCGGCGGAGTGTATCTTGCCGGCATTCAATTGGGCGTCGCACGAGGGCTTTAGCGAGGCGGACCTCAAAGAGCTCGATGATTTTGTGCGTAACAACGCCCCGCTTATCTTGCGTTTTGCTTACGAAGGCGGACGGGTCTATGCCTAGTCTGTTTCGACTTGGACCGTACATCATCTTCTTCTGGATGGGGGAGAACGGAGCTCGCTGGACTTAGGGCCTCTGGCCCTTCAAGGATTCCTTGTCCGGGCGCATCTGCATTTCGGACATGTGTAGCGTGGTGCCGCGTATCTCGCATTCGAGCAGACAGGCGCGTGACGGTCGGCCTAGGATGCTGAGGTCGATACGATACGTCGCATGGCTGTCCGTGTACTCGACTTGCTCGGCGTTGACGGTTGCTCCGATTGTAAATAAAGAGCCCAGTTCGGCATCGACAATCTTGGAGTCCTTTATCTTGACCTTGAACTCTTGGTAGAGGGACGGGCTGTTGTAGTAAATGGTTCGGGTTCCGTCGGTGCACTCATCGGTCGCTTCCCATTTGACGACGGGCTGGTCCGAGCTGGCTATCAGCAGTTCTGCTCCAAAAGCTATGGCATGGGTGATGACAACCAGCAATGCCCAGCCGACAAAGAGATAGAGAACCACATATGCAACGGGGTGTTTTGAGCGGATGTTTTGGAGCGCGTCGGGGGCATTCATGGGGTACCTCCAAATTGCTATCTATGACAATCAAATTATACCCCGCCCCCATGCGCGCCGCCTCGAGCAGTAATTCGGCATTTTGCCATGTAGCCGTTTAGACGTGCACAAAAAATGTCTGGTCCCGGCTCTACTAGATTTAGCTTAAGATATTATGCAAATGTGAATTATTCAACATTGCATAATTCGGGAGTGCATAATGTTTGTCGGACGCGAAGCAGAGCTTGCAAAACTTGAATCCCTTTATGAGCAGCGTTCATTTCAGATGGCTGTCGTGTACGGTCGTCGACGCGTGGGAAAGACAACGCTGATTAACGAGTTCTGCCGCGGTAAAAGGACGCTCTCGTTTACCGCTCTCGAGCAAAGCGACGCCGACAACCTTGCGGATTTTAATCGCGCTATCGCCAGCTTTTTTAATCTCCCCACGTCGATTGGCGGGTTCTCATCCTGGACTGACGCGCTGTCCTTCATCGCTGACCGAGCACGCACCGAGCGGTTTGTCTTTGTGTTTGACGAGTTTCCCTATGCGGCGATGCGCAACGAGGCGCTGCCCTCGATTTTTCAGGTCGCTATCGACCGGGCCTTCAGGGAAGCGAACGCCTTTCTAATTCTTTGTGGCAGCAATCAGGGTTTTATGGAAAGCAATGTGCTGGGACGCAAAAGCCCCCTGTATGGCCGGCGCACGGCTCAAATCAAGGTGCGCGACCTTGGATTTAGGGATGCAGCCAAGATGCTTCCGGGCCTGAGCGCTCAAGATGCCTTTAAATTCTACGGCTGCTTTGGCGGTGTCCCGTACTATCTGCAACAGCTGGATTCGAGCATGGGGCTCAAAGAAAATCTGGCCCGGCTCTACTTCGATCCCATGGGGTTTCTCTATGGCGAGCCCGAGGGTCTGATTCGTCAGGAGTTTCGGGAGCCGTCAATGTATAACTCGATTTTGCGGGCTGTGGCTGCCGGTGCAAACCGCGCAAAGCAGATTGCAGATCGCGTGGGCGTTGCCCAGACAACGTTGCCCCGCTATCTCAAGGCGCTGGAATCGGTGGGAATTATCGAAAAGGCCGTTCCGTTTGGCGAGAGTATCGAAACCAGCAAGCGCGGAATCTACCGTCTTTCCGAGCCGTGTTATGCGTTTTGGTTTCGGTTTGTCATGCCGTATTCGTCCGATATCGAGGCCGGTTTGGGACGGGCGGTTGTCAACGCGATTCCGGAAGAGCAGCTGAATGAATATCTGGGTCATCGGTTTGAGGCGTTGTGTGCCGAGTGGCTGGTTGAGCAGGCGAAACAGGGCAAGTTGCCAATTCCGGCAACGGCGGTGTCGTCGTGGTGGGGAACGAATCCCGACAAACGGGCTCAGGATGATATCGATGTTTTAGCTGCCGATCGGGTGTCAAAGCGCCTGGTGATCGGGGAGTGCAAATACAGGGAATCGTTTGACGAGTCGGCAGAGATTGACGACCTCGAAAGCAAGCGAGGCTTGGTAAAAGGGTTCACAGCCTCTCATTTCATGTTGTTTTGCAAGCATGACGTGAGCGCCGCGACAAAAAAGAAGCTCGCCGCACGCGAAGATTGGCAAATCGTCACACTAGAGGACATGTATATCGACTGAGGTAGCGTGACCATCCTGCTTGCTTGCCCCGTGCCGTGGTACGATTTTTGAGTTTGAAAGTTCCGCCGCGCCCCGGCTGCCCTTGCAGCTTGTCGCGCGGCCGCACGTAAAGGAGCCATCATGGCCGGTATGAACATGCAGCAGATGATGAAGCAGGCCCGCAAGATGCAGGAGCAGCTTGCCGCCGCGCAGGAGAACCTCAAGTCCCAGACCGTCGACGCCTCTGCCGGCGGCGGCATGGTCAAGGTGACCGTCAACGGTGAGATGGAGCTCGTCAACCTCACCATCGATCCCGATGCGCTCGATCCCGAGGACGTCGATATGCTGCAGGACATGATCATGGCTGCCGTCAACGAGGCCGTCCGCGGCGTCAACGAGCTCGCCAACAAGCAGATGGGCGCCATCACCGGCGGCCTCAACATCCCGGGCATGCCGTTCTAAGACACGCATATATATGAGTGCGAATCACAGTCTGCAAAAACTGCTCGATGAGCTGGGCCGCCTGCCGGGCATTGGTCCCAAGTCAGCTCAGCGCATCGCCTATTACCTGTTGGAGGCTGACGCCGAGGAGGCGCGCCGCCTGGCCGAGGCCATCCTGGAGGTCAAGCAGGAGGTTCACTTTTGTAGCCGTTGCTTTAACTACGCCACGGCCGACGAGTGCTCCATCTGCCAGGACCCGATGCGCGACACCACCCGTATCTGCGTGGTGGGCGAGCCGCGCGATGTCCAGGCGATTGAGCGCACGGGCAGCTACCATGGCCTGTACCATGTGCTGGGCGGCGTGATCAGCCCCATGGACAAGATCGGTCCCGAGCAGCTGCATATCCGCGAGCTGCTGGCGCGTCTGGGCCGCGAGGATATCCACGAGGTCATTATCGCCACCAACCCCAATATCGAGGGCGAGACCACGGCGAGCTACCTGGCCCGCACTATCAAGCCACTGGGCGTTGAGGTGTCGCGTCTGGCGAGCGGCCTGCCCGTGGGCGGCGACCTGGAGTATGCCGACGAGCTTACGCTCGGGCGCGCCATCGAGGCCCGTCGCACGATTTAGGTGGCGAGCCTGCTCCTGCCGTATGTTTTCCTCGCGACGCACGGGGTAGTCATAATTTTCCCGTGCGACTGTAAGTTTGTTGCGCAACAAAGATGCTTTGTATCCGCTTATCGCATGGATGCTTCCACTCGCATCCTTAATTTGCCCATTCGTTGCGCAACCTTTTGGGTTCGCTGATACACTCAAATATGGATTCGAATGAATGCGCCGCTCCCGAGCGGCGTGTTTTTGTTGGAGGAGAACGCATGCGGCCCGGTGGCACTCAGACAAAGCGCGGCGCCGCGGTGCGCATGCGACGCCGACTGGGCTTGGCGCCGCGGGCGTACGCACTGCTGTCTTGCTCGCTGGTGCTGGTCATAGCTGGCGTTTCTGCCTATGGCATGACCGTGCCGTCCATGATACAGGCACATGCCGCACGCGAACCGCGCGTGGGGCATGAGGTCAAAAGTGACCTGGGCACCACGACTGGATATGCTTGGGCAAGTGTGGTCGCGCATATTGTGTTTGGCACCGGCGACGCGGACGGTGCCGAGGCCCCGGACAACGAAGTCACGCTTGCCAATGGCAAAACCATCGTGCTCACCAACACCAAGATCATCGATCGGTTGTCCAACAATAGCGTGGCGGCAACGGTGAATAAGGTCGAGCAGCAGAAGGAGCAGGACGCCCAGCAGTCCGGAAAGCCCGGTAGCTCGGATACTTCTGGCTCCGGCTCGGATTCGTCGAGTTCGGGCGGCGGCTCTGGGTCGGGTTCCTCTGCCGGAGGGTCTGGAAACGGCGGCTCGACGGGCGGCAACACTGACAACGATGCAAACTCCGGTGGCCTTTCCGCTGCTGAGGAAGAGAGCATTCACAGTTGGCTTGTGACCAAGTACAACATGCTCGACGGCTATGTTTCTCGTGCCAATGATGTGGTTTCGACCTATAACTCTACGGGAGATCCCAGGCCGTGCGACAGCCTGGTCGGGGAGATGTTTGTCATTCGAGCCGAGTTCGGTCGTCAGACATTCTCGCCCCGGTCAAAGTGGTATCAGCAGTATGCCAATCTGTGGGGCTGTTACACCAACCTATGTCAATGGGTCGGCCATTACGGCGATGATGACGTCGCGCTCGGTAACTTCAACAATAACGTGGCGGCGCTTGCCCTATGATGACCGATCTTGCATCCACCACACCACAATCGCTCGGTCGCGATCCCATGGTCGGCCTGCGCCTGGCGCGTGTCGACGGGTTTGAGCCGGCCATTGCGCTCGGTCAGGACGAACTGCCTGCCTATCTGCGTCGTTTTACGATACTGTTTGCCGACGATGCCACCATGCGCCGTGGCGGTATCGGCCGCGTGACGCGTGCCGTCAACGCCCAAGGCGAGGCCGTAGCACTCAAACAGCTCATCTTGCCGACGCGCGATGAGTTTGACGACGATGCCGCCCATGAGGCGCTGGTCGCCAAGTTCAAAGCGGCATTTCGCGAGGAATATGAATGCCATCGCGCCCTTTCGGGCCTTAAGGGCTTTCCCCGCCTCTATGGTTGGGGCGAGGTTGACGGTGTGCCTGCAATTGTCATGGAATGGGTCGAGGGCGAGACGCTCGCCCGCTTGCGCTCGCGCTTTGCCGTGGACGATGCCGGCCGCCTATCGCCGCTTGTGGCGGCGCGCTTGGGGCGCGACCTGTTCGACCTGCTCTGCCGCATGAGCCTGGTGGGGGAGGGCTTTGTCCATCGCGATATCTCGCCCGCTAATATTATGGTGCGTACGGCGCGTCTACCGCTTGACCGGCAGCTTGCCGAGGGCACCTTTGACCTGTGCCTGATCGACTTTGGCTCGTCGCTGGCGCTTGAGCCTGCGTCGGCCGTGGCCGGTACCGGCGGCAAGGCGTCGTTTACGGAGCGTTATGCCACGCTGCGTCGCGCGACGGTTGCCTACGCCCCGCCCGAGATGCTCACTGACGATATTCCCGACCTACGCGCTTTGCGTATGTCGCCGGCGATTGACGTCTATGCCGCGGCAAGCACGGTTTACGAGCTCATTGCCGGCGTCGCGCCATACGAAGCCGCGCCGAGCACTTCGGGCACCTCGGGTTCGCGCAAAAAGACGCGCGACATCGCCAGCCCCTACCGTCTTAAGATGGACACGCGGCCCGACTATCCCATTGGTGCCCATGCGCCCGGTTGCGATTTGACTCAGCTGCTTCGTCGTGAGCCCGATGTGGCGCTCGCTGCGGCCGAGCAGGCCCAGCAGCTGGGGCTTGAGCCGGATTCCGAGGAGCTACGCGATGCGCTGGCGTTTGTCGATGCCCAGCTGTTCAACGTGGTGATGGCCTGTCTGTCCAGCCATCAAAAAGATCGTCCCGAGCCGGCGGCGGTCGAGGCGGCGCTCTCGGCGTTTTGTGAACACTATGCGCAAAATGTCGGTCGTTCGCTCCGCGGCGAGCCGCTCACGCCGTGCCCCATGGATGCGTCTGGCCGCGCGGTTCGTCGCGCGCTGATGGTCGGCGCGACGGTCGTCTGTGGCGTGGTTTGGGCTGTGGTCGTGGTTTCGGCCGCGCTGCTGGCGTCGGGCGCTCGCGTGACGGCGACTTTGGGACCGCTCATGTGGTCTGGGTCGCTACCGGGTATTATTGCCGCACTGGCGTTGGCGCTGCCGGGCATAGCCGGCGTTGCCGCGGGGGCACTTGCGCGTGATCGGCGCTCGGGGTTCCTGCAGGGTGTGCTTGCGCTTTCTGCCTGCGAGGTTCCGGTGCTGGTTGTGGCTGCATGTAGCGTATTTTCCCAACGCGCCGTGATGGGCGGCCTTGTTGCCGCTCTGGTTGCAACCTATACGCTTACGTGGTTTTTGCTTGCGATGGGCTTTGCCTTTGAACTTCCCGTTTCGGCACCGCGACGCACAAAAGCCCAGATGGCGACTCCGCTTGCCGGTGGAGCCGCAGCTGCCCGTACTTTTGGCGGACCTGTCGAAGTATCGTCCGATTCTATTTCTACGACCAAGGAGGCCTAGGTCATGGCATCTCAAGTTGAGCTCACCCCATGCGGGGCCATGTTTGACATCTTTAAGCGCGCGGCGCATCTGAGCCATATCGAGCTGTGCGGCTTGGTGCTTTCGTCCCGTCCGCTCGCCGACGGCCGCAGCCCGCAGAGCCGAGCCGCCGATCGCTCTTGGGTTTCCCGCTTTATCGTTCGCGCGCCGGTCGGCACGCTTCAGCAGCGCTACTTTGCCGAATACGGTACCTCGGCTGCGCGTATTATGTCGCAACTGGCCCTGCGCCAGCGCAATCCCATGGACTCCACGGCTGTGATCAATATGGTGTGCGGCCCTGCAGGTGAACCGATGGTACGCGCGCTCGAAGAGTGCCACCAGGACACGAATCTCTATCGCAACGCGCTCGATCGCCTGTCCCAGGCGGCGGAACTCATGCCCGCCGAGCGCGCCGAGGCCGTGCTGGTGCTGTTTGTCGCCGTCGGTTGTTCGGCGGATGTGCGGTCCTCGGTGAACTATGCCATCGACTACGCGCACGCGACCTGTGGCGGAGGCACCTCCACGCCGCGTTCGCTTGGCATGTCGATGACCGCGGGCGAACGCGAACCCGCCCCGGCGCACCCCTTGGGCTTGCTGCGCGTACAAAACAGTTTTGTCGTGAGCGCCCCGCGCTGGATTCAGCCGAGCGAGCAGGGTGTTGAGATTGGCGCGCTGGCCACTGGTGAGGGCGATATTACCGACGTCGGCGACGATGTCTCGGCCCGCCATGCCCATATCTGGTGCGATGCTCAAAATATCTGGCACGTCGAGGACTTGTCGTCCACCAACGGAACCGTGGTGGTAAACGGGGCCACGCGCGTCTGCATTCAGGTCGAGCCCGGCCGTTCTGCCCAACTCAATCCCGGCGACGAGCTCAAGCTCGGCGAATCCACTACCTACGCCATCCTCTTCGGTGCCCTCTAGCCAGTCCCGCCAAATGGTCCCTCCGTCCCCAAGGGATCATTTTGCTCCCGGCAGTCACCCGAGGTAAACCTTTACCGCCCGCCTATATTTGCCGAAATTACACTTGACGGCGGGGTACAATAAACCCGCATGCGGATTTCCGTTGCGGGCGCTTCCCATCGCCGGGGCGTGCCCGGGAGCATCCGGCATGCGGCCTTTGCGGCGCTCGGTCATGTGCAAGACGGGCGGTCGGGTCTGTGGGGCGCATCAGTTGCCCCTCGCCTCGGCATGTCTTCTCTCCACGCCACGTACCTGCTGCTGAGCCTGCCTGCCAGATGATTGGAAGCAACAGCGTAAATCCCATCACGCCAATATCCCGGCAATCGCCGGGGCCTGTATACCTATATGAGAGGAGAGGGGTATATGGCGCGTAAGTTTAAGTCTATGGACGGCAACGAGGCGGCCGCATATGTTTCGTATGCGTACACCGAGGTAGCGGGAATCTATCCCATTACGCCGTCCAGCCCGATGGCCGACCATGTCGACCAGTGGGCGGCCCAGGGTCGCAAGAACATCTTCGGCACCCCGGTCAAGGTCGTCGAGATGGAGTCCGAGGCAGGTGCGGCCGGTACCGTTCACGGTTCGCTGGGCGCCGGTGCTCTGACCACCACCTACACGGCTTCTCAGGGTCTGCTCCTGATGATCCCGAACATGTACAAGATCGCGGGCGAGCAACTCCCGGGCGTCTTCCACGTCTCCGCGCGTTGCGTCGCTTCCCACGCCCTGAACATTTTTGGCGATCACTCCGACGTCATGGCCTGTCGTCAGACCGGCTTCGCCATGCTCGCCGAGGGCAACGTCCAGGAGGTCATGGACCTCTCGCCGGTGGCTCACCTTGCCGCCATCGAGGGTAAGACCCCGTTCCTTAACTTCTTCGACGGCTTCCGCACCAGCCACGAGATCCAGAAGGTCGCCATGTGGGACTACAAGGATCTGGCCGAGATGTGCGACATGGACGCCGTCCAGGCTTTCCGCGACCACGCGCTCAACCCTGAGCACCCGCACACCCGCGGCAGCCACGAGAACGGCGATATCTTCTTCCAGAACCGTGAGGCCTGCAACAAGGTCTACGACGAGCTTCCCGCCGTCGTCGAGGGCTACATGAAGAAGATCAACGAGAAGCTCGGCACCGATTACGGTCTGTTCAACTACTACGGCGCTCCCGATGCCGACCGCGTCGTCGTGTGCATGGGCTCCTTCTGCGACGTGCTCGAGGAAGTCATCGACTACCTCAACGCTCACGGCGAGAAGGTCGGCCTGGTCAAGGTTCGTCTGTTCCGTCCGTTCTCCATCAAGCACTTCGTCGACGTTCTCCCCGAGACCGTCCAGAAGATCGCCGTCATGGACCGTACCAAGGAGCCGGGTTCCATCGGCGAGCCGCTCTACCAGGACGTCGTCTCCGCTCTCTACGAGGCCGGCAAGACGGGCATCAAGGTTGTCGGCGGCCGTTATGGCCTGGGCAGCAAGGACACGCCTCCCGCGTCCGCGTTCGCTGTCTTCGAGGAGCTCAAGAAGGACGAGCCCAAGCGCGAGTTCACCATCGGCATTGTCGATGACGTGACCAACCTGAGCCTGCCCGAGGCCGAGGATGCGCCCAACACCGCAGCCCCCGGCACCATCGAGTGCAAGTTCTGGGGTCTGGGTGGCGACGGTACCGTCGGCGCCAACAAGAACTCGATCAAGATCATCGGCGACCACACCGACAAGTATGTCCAGGCCTACTTCCAGTACGACTCCAAGAAGACCGGCGGCGTCACCGTCTCGCACCTGCGCTTTGGTGATTCCCCGATCCGTTCGCCGTACTACGTGACCAAGGCCGACTTTGTCGCCTGCCATAACCCCAGCTACATCGTTAAGGGCTTCAAGATGGTCCGCGACGTCAAGCCGGGCGGCACCTTCCTGGTCAACTGCCAGTGGAGCGACGAGGAGTTCGCCGAGCACATGCCCGCCGTGGCCAAGCGCTACATCGCGAACAACAACGTCAACGTCTACCTGATCGACGCTATCGACCTGGCGGCCAAGGTCGGCATGGGCAAGCGCACCAACACGGTGCTCCAGTCCGCCTTCTTCGCGCTGGCCAAGGTCCTGCCCGCCGAGGACGCCCTGCAGTACATGAAGGACGCGGCTACCAAGTCCTACATGAAGAAGGGCCAGGCTATCGTCGACGCCAACCACAAGGCCATCGATGCCGGCGCTACCGCCTTCCGTAAGTTCGAGGTTCCGGCCGACTGGGCAACCGCCGAGGATGCCGCTCCCGTCGAGCTCTCCGAGGAGACCAAGTCCGCCATCGCCCAGCAGGTCAAGAACCTGCTCGAGCCCATCGATCGCATGGATGGCGACAGTCTGCCCGTTTCCGCCTTTGTCGATTGCGCCGACGGCCAGTTTGAGCTGGGCGCCTCCGCATACGAGAAGCGCGGCGTCGCCGTGGTCGTTCCTCACTGGGACGAGACTAAGTGCATCCAGTGCAACCAGTGCGCCTATGTGTGCCCGCATGCCACCATCCGTCCGTTCGCGATGACCGAGGACGAGGCTGCCGCCGCGCCCGAGGCTACCCGCACGCTCGACGCCATGGGCCCCAAGGCCAAGGGCATGAAGTTCACCATGGCTGTGTCCCCGCTCGACTGCATGGGTTGCACCAACTGCGTCAAGGTCTGCCCCAAGGGCGCCCTCGAGATGGTTCCCACCGAGCAGGAGATGGACCAGCAGCCCGTTTGGGACTACATGGTCGAGAACGTCTCCGAGAAGAAGGAGCTCATCGCGGCCAACGTCAAGGGCAGCCAGTTTAAGCAGCCCTACCTGGAGTTCTCGGGTTCCTGCGCCGGCTGTGCCGA
Organism: uncultured Collinsella sp.; assembly: GCA_900546085.1. GTDB lineage: Bacteria > Actinomycetota > Coriobacteriia > Coriobacteriales > Coriobacteriaceae > Collinsella. Next base: position 1,860 of record URBS01000032.1, on the reverse strand, counting down.
GACCGCCTATGCACGTCTGGTGACCCAGGTCGCCGGCGACCGCATGTTCATTTCCAACGCCACCGGTTGCTCCTCCATTTGGGGTAACCCCGCTGCCACCGCTCCTTACTGCAAGGACAAGGACGGTCACGGCCCGGCGTGGAACAACTCCCTGTTCGAGGACAATGCCGAGCATGGTCTGGGCATGGCCGTTGGCTATGAGGCCGTTCAGCACAAGCTGATCGCCGCTACCCAGGACATCATCGCTGCCGATGGCCCGTCCGATGAGCTCAAGGCCGCCGGCCAGGCTTGGATCGACTCCGTCAATGACGCCGAGGCCTCCAAGACCGCTGCCGCTGCCTACGTTGCCGAGCTCGAGAAGTGCGGCTGCGACGCTTCCAAGGCAATCCTCGCCGACAAGGCTTACCTCACCAAGAAGTCCTTCTGGATCTTCGGCGGCGACGGCTGGGCCTACGACATCGGCTTCGGTGGCCTGGACCACGTCCTGGCTTCCGGCCACAACGTCAACGTCTTCGTCTTCGACACCGAGGTCTACTCCAACACCGGTGGTCAGGCCTCCAAGGCCTCGAACCTGGGCCAGGTCGCTCAGTTCGCCGCTGCCGGTAAGGTGACCAAGAAGAAGTCCCTGGCCGAGATCGCTATGAGCTACGGCTACGTCTACGTGGCACAGGTTGCCATGGGCGCCAATCCGGCTCAGACCCTCAAGGCCATCCACGAGGCCGAGGCCTACGACGGCCCGTCCCTCATCATCGGCTACAGCCCCTGCGAGATGCACTCCATCAAGAAGGGCGGCATGCAGAACTGCCAGGCCGAGATGAAGAAGGCTGTCGAGTGCGGTTACTGGAACCTCTTCCGCTTCAACCCCGAGGCTGCTGCCGGCAAGAAGTTCTCGCTCGATTCCAAGGAGCCCGCGGGCGGTTATCAGGAGTTCCTGATGAACGAGGCCCGTTACGCTTCGCTGACGCGTTCCTTCCCCGAGCGCGCCGAGGAGCTCTTCAAGGAGAACGAGCAGGCCGCTATGGACCGCTATCAGCACCTGCTGAAGCTCAAGACGGTGTACAACGAGGCCTAGGTCTCCCACCGCAGGATCTGAGGGCTAACCTTCGCGGACGTCCTCGGACATGAAAGAACCCCCGCTGCGCACTACGTGCGGCGGGGGTTCTTTCGTCCTGCGGAGTGTCCGCGAAGGTCAGCCCTCAGATCCTGCTACGACTACGTCCTCGGATTGTGTGGGCTGATGAAGGACGTGGTTGGTGGGGTGCCTTGTCCCGGTCGCTGTTTCGCGGCTTTGGGCATAGAGGGGGATTTGGTTGCGGACCCAGATGGCCTAGAGGGATATGGGTGCAAACGAGAAATCGTTGTTGGGGTCGTCGTTTTCCATAAACTCATCGAGGCAGAATGTCATATAGATTGGAACGTACAGGACCTTGCCCTCTTTGCTGAGGTTCTCGTGGCTTAGCACAACGGCCTCGGGGATTTTGTACTCGTTCACGCTCATCAGACGGTCGAGGGCCGCATGGGCTCGAACCTTCTTGCCCGATTTGACCTCGATTGGGACAACGTGCCCACGGGTGCCTTCGATCACAAAGTCAACTTCGCCGACCTCGCGTGTCTGGTAGTACCATGCATCAGTTCCAAGGGCGACAAGCTCCTGCGCGACCACGTTCTCATAGAGACCGCCGAGGTTGGGGGTTTTCATATCAAGGTAGACAGCGCGTGCCGTGCTGCCGGGATACCGTGATGCGAGCATGCCTGTATCAGACTCGTATAGTTTAAAGGCGGTCGCCTTCTCTGTCCTCTTAAGAGGACTCCGGGCCTCCGTCACCTGGGCGACCATCAAACCGACGCCCGCGTTCACCA
>URBS01000031.1 GCA_900546085.1 uncultured Collinsella sp. | reverse complement strand
GGGGCTTGCCGAGATGATTGACCCCTATGAGGACACGGCCGATGCGGGAGCTGCCGGCAAGACGGTTGTCGAGGAGCCCGAGTGGGATCTGATTGAGAACGAGCTGCGTGCAATTGATGCTGACGGCTTCCGATATTCTTTGCATTGCCAGGGCGATGGCGCCGTTCGTCGCACCGTGGCGCTCTATGCCTCGCTGCCTCGAGACGAGCATGGACGGTTGCTTCGCCGCCATGCGATTACCGATCTCGAGAACTCTGACCCGACCGATCTTGTCGAGTTTGGCAAGTTAGGTGGAATTTGCGAGGTCTATCCGCAGATTCTGACGCTGGACCGGCGCGAGGATTGCCTGTCGATGATGCGTCGACAAATTGGCGAGACGCGACTTTTGCACAGCTGGAATCGCCGCGGCATGGAAGATTCCGGATGCACGGTGTGCTGTGGTACGGATTTGCCACTGCTGATTCCGAGCCTGGGCGAGTCAATCTACAGCGCGTGCGGTGGATACTTCGACGATGGACTGCCCGTGAATGAGGCCAACGCGCTGACGCTTGTCGAGCTCTTGCGTGCTTGGACTGCCGGGGGCGCGTACGATTTGATGCGCGAAGACGAACTGGGTACGCTTGAGGTCGGCAAGCTTGCCGATATCTGCGTGCTCGATCGGGATGTGTTCGACCTCGATTATCGCGACGCACGCGATCTTTCGGTTGATATGACGATGTCGGACGGACAAATCGTGTTCGATCGAAATAAGGAGGCATAAGATGTCTGAATCCAAACCGACGCTGCGCCGCGAACAGATTGCGGGCATGAATATCCACTACATCATGTGGTCGCTCGATTATTTCCTTGATGTGCAGCAGCGTTTGGGCTTTGAGTCCATTGAGCTGTGGTGTGCGGAGCCGCATGTGACGCTCGACCACACGGGCTACTTTGAGGCTGAGGTCCTGGCGAAAAAGGCTGCAGGCCGTGGGCTTAGGTATCGTACTCTGTGCCCCGAGAATGTTGTCTATCCTTGGCAGTACTGCGCACGCAAACCGCTGCATGAACAGCGCAGCCTGGCGTACTTTAAGCACGGCATTGAGCTTGCCGAGGTACTTGGGTGCGACCGTATGTCCGTCAACTCGGGCTGGGGCGACTGGGACGAGGACCGCGAGGAAGCCTGGAAGCGCAGCCGCGAGCACTTGTCCATTCTGGCGGAGTATGCCGGTGAGCACGGTCTGGTGCTTACGATGGAAAGCCTGCGTCCCGAGGAGAGCAACCTTGTAACGACGGTTTCCGATGCGAAGCGCATGATTGACGAGGTCGCGAGCCCGTACTTACAGCCCATGGTTGATACAACCGCGATGGGCGTTGCGGGCGAGACGCTCGAGGACTGGTTTGCCGCCTTTGGTGATGGGGCAATTCACGAGATGCACTTTATCGACGGTGACCCGTATGGCCATCTGGTGTGGGGCGATGGCAAGCACGATATGGACGCCTTCGTCGCCACGCTTAATGCCCATGGTTTCGATGGCATGCTGGGCCAGGAAATCACGGACGGGCGTTACTACGATGACCCGGCGGCGGCAGATGCCAAGAACATGGCCGCATTCGAGAAATATCTGATTGACTAAAACAACTATCGGCCACGCAGCCAACGTCATTGATTGCGGACCAAACAAGAAAGGAACTGGATATGAACGCACACGATCTGATCAAAGAGGCAATTGCCGAGAAGGGCAAGTTCGACAGCGTCTACTGGATTGCTTGCGGTGGCTCCATGATCGATTTGATCCCGGCTCATGAGCTTCTGCAGCGCGAGGCAACCACCTTCACTTCGTATATCTATACGGCTCGCGAGTTTGATATCATGCGCCCGCGCCGCTTGGGTGAGAAATCCCTGGTCATTGCTTGCAGCCACAGCGGCAACACCCCCGAGGTCGTCGAGGGCTGTGAGATTGCCCTTGCTGCCGGCGCTACGGTGATCGCCCAGACCGACAACGCTGGATCCAAGATTGACTCCGGCAAGTGGACCACGTGGGTCTACCCGTGGGGCGAGGGCGTGCCGCAGGCCGAGGTCCCCGCTGGCATTTCGCTGTCGCTTGCGGCCGAGCTGCTCGATCAGCAGGAGGGCTACGCCGATCTTGCCGATATGTATGCCGGTATCGCCGAGATGGATAAGATTCTTCCCCCGGCACGTGAGAAGGTAAATGCCGAGCTAGGCGATCGTTTTGCCAAGCTTTGCCAGGAGCACGAGTTCTTCTACATTCTGGGCAGCGGTCCCAACTTTAGCCAGACCTACGGTTTCGCTATCTGCTCTCTTATGGAGATGCAGTGGCAGCACTGCAGCTACATCCACTCTGCCGAGTACTTCCACGGCCCCTTCGAGGCTACTCAGGATGGCGTTTTTTACTTCCTGCAGATGGGCTCCAGCGAGTGCCGTGCTATGGACGAGCGCGCCCTTGCGTTCCTTAAGACGCATACCGATACGCTGATGGTGCTCGATGCCAAGGAGTACGGTATGGAAGCCGTGCCGGCGAGCGTCCGTGCCTATCTGGACCCGGTGCTGTTCTACGCCATGAACTGCGAGCTGCGTGCTGCACGCGGCAAGGTGTTTGATCACGATCCCGATTTCCGTCGCTATATGGGTGTTGTCGAGTACTAGAAGGGGCAAAGGCCATGGCATTTAACGTTAACGCGCTCGGATTTGGCGACAACGTCGTCGATCGCTACGAGCATATCCACACCATGTATCCCGGCGGCAATGCGGTGAACTTCGCCGTTTATGCCAAGAAATGCGGTGCCGCACGCTCTGCATACATGGGCATTTTTGGCAATGACGCCGCTGCCGAGCATGTCATTGCAAGCCTCGAGGATGAGGGTATCGAGCTTGACAAGTGCGAGCAGATGATTGGCGAGAACGGAGCGGCTCGCGTGACCGTCGTTGACGGTGACCGTGTCTTCCTCGGTTCCAACGAGGGCGGTATCCGTGGCGATGCGCGCTATGTTCTCGATCGCTTTGACCTTTCGTACATGAAGCAGTTCGATGTGGTTCATTCGGGCAACTATTGCTTCACCGAGCGCGAGCTGCCCAAGTTGAAGGCTGCGGGCGTCACGGTCTCTTTTGACTTTTCGGACGACTCCACCGACGAGTACTACGAGCAGATTGCGCCCTACGTCGATTTTGCTTTCTTTAGTGCGGCGGATGCCGCGAGTGAGGACGAGATTCGCGAGCGTCTGGCATGGGTGAAGGGTCTGGGTCCGCGTTTTGTGTCGGCTACGGCGGGCGCCGAGGGCTGCATTGCTTACGACGGCGAGCGTTATTACCGCCAGCTGGCTAAACCGGTAACGGACATGAAGGACACCATGGGGGCGGGCGACTCGTTCCTCACCTCGTTTTTGATGTGCTATCTCGATTCCGCCAAGCGTGGTGAGGATGGCGCCGAGGCCATCGAGCGCGCGCTCGACTTTGCTGCCGGGTTTGCCTCGACCGTGTGCGGTATGGAAGGTTCTTGGGGCCACGGAGCACCAATCGTCGAATAGCTTAAGAAAGCGTACGGCGGTCTGGCTATGAGGCTTTGGACAGCCGATGCAAAACAATAAGCGAAACGCGAAAAGGGGGCTCGCCATGTGGTGGGTCCCCTTTTGAACATTGGAGAAGACTATGGGCATTAAAGCGTGTGCGGCTGGTTTTTGCTGCGCGGACGTCTATCAAAACATCGGCGTGTTCTATCCGACTGGCAATGGCATTGACTGGGGTATCCATCTTGCACGAATGGGCGTTTCGGTATCTGCCGTGTCGGTTGTCGGCAAGGACGAGTACGGAGACAAGATGAGAGAGGCGCTGGCCGCTGAGGGGTTCGATATCTCACATCTACGGGTGGAGGATGGCGACACCTCGGTGATGCTCATGGCGTTGAAAGACGGCGTCGATCGCGTGCATCTCGAGGCAATTGATGGCGTAATGGAGACATATCGACCGAATGAAGACGACCGGGCGTTTATCCTAGAGCATGACATCATTCACACCGACCTGTTTGGCAATTGTTTGGACCTCCTGCCCGAATGGCATGATGCGGGCAAGACGGTGGCTATGGACTTCTCGGTGTTCAGCCAGGATCCTGAATATGCCTGTGAGGCTCATTTTCCTTACGTGGACTATGCGTTCATGTCGTTTGAAGAGGACACTCCGGAGCTGCGAGACTGGGTACGCCACGTGCAGGAATTGGGACCGCGCGTTGCGGTTGCCACGCTTGGCGAGAAGGGAAGCATTGCCTATGACGGTGAGCGCTTCTATGAGTGCGGGATCGTACCGGCGGAGAAGGTCGTTAACACCGTGGGTGCCGGCGACTCGTATATTGCCGGGTTTACCAAGGGCGTGATCGATGGCCTTGATATTCCGGCGTGTATGAAGGCGGGCGCTGAGCTGTCGTCCCGAGTGATTGGTTCGTTTGAGCCGTACTAGGGTCAAATGCCTGGAAAGGAGTACGAAATGGTTATCGACATGTTGGTCCATCCTATGCTCTACGGCGAGATCTGTACGCCGGGTGATGAGCCTGATGGATTCGGTTTTTGGTCACGAGAATTTGGTATGGGGCATATGGGCCCCATGGATTGGGATGAGCTTCAAGTCGAGATGGACGTCTGCGATGTGCAGAAGAGCGTGCTCATGCCGCTCGATGTAACCACGGCATGCGGAGGGCACTTTGGCACCAATGACCAGATTGCCATGCTGGTTGCCGCACATCCCGATCGTTTGTGGGGATTTGCGAGCGTAGACCCGCAGGTGAGCGGTGCCGCAGACGAATTGGAGCGCGCCTTTACCGAGTTGGGGGCAAAGGGGCTTTGCCTGCATCCTGCAAAGCAGGGTTTTGCCCCCGATGATGCTGTGGCCGAGCCGCTTTACGAACTGTGCGAGCGCCATAACAAGCCGGTGGTTTTCCATGCCGGTATGTCTTGGGAGCCGGGCGCAGAGCTCTCGCGCAGTAACCCGCTTGCATTTGAGCACACAATCGCAACGCATCCAAATGTGCGTTTTAGTTTGACCCATTTTGGCTGGCCCTGGGTGCGCGAGACCGTGGCGATGCTGCTCAAGTATCCCAACTGCTACGCGGACACCTCTATCACTTACATCGATTCGCCCGAGGAGATGATGCAGCGTCTTTTCACGGTCGATATGGGGCCGCTGTGGTATGAGCGCGCGCTATCGCACCAAGTGATGTTCGCCAGCAATACGCCGCGCTTCCGTGCATTCAAACTCAAGCGGGCGCTCGATACCGTGCCCATGCGCGATGATGCGCGAGAAAGGCTCTACTGGGGTAATGCCCTGCGTTTTCTTGAAGGGGATGAGTGAACATGGTGACGCTCGAGACATTGAGCTATCTATCGACTGCTCCGGACCAGTTCATCGATATTACCGAGGACGTGCACGCTGCCATCGAACGCAGCTCGGTGACGAATGGCTTGGCGGCGATTATTTTGTCGCATACGACCTGCGGAATCGTGGTAAACGAGGGGCTGCCCTGCGTGGAGACGGATCTTATGGAGACGCTTGATCGCATCGCCCCACTCGATGCCCCCTATGCGCATGCACACTTCCTGCCGAGCTATGGAGCCACCGGTAACAACTCCTGTGGGCATATCAAGAGCATGATTTGTGGAAACAGTTGCTTCTTTCCCGTCCAAGATGGCCACATCGTGTGCGGAGGTGCCCAGAACATCTATCTTGCGGAGTTTGACGGTCCGCAGAAGCGAAAAGTGTACGTCGAGGTGCTGGGGGAGTAACGTCCCTGCAATGACCCTGAGAAGGAGCACGTTATGTCGTTTCTAACCTCGATGTTCAAGACCGAAAAGCCGGTTATCGGAATGCTGCACCTGCGTCCTCTGCCGGGCGATCCGCTGTATTACCCGGGCGGAAGCGTGTCACGGGTCGTGGAAGCCGCCAAGCGCGATCTCGAGGCGTTGCAGCAGGGCGGTGTCGATGGCATTTTGATTACCAATGAGCTCTCGATGTCCTATGAGCAGCACGTTTCTCCCTCAACCCTTGCATCGATGGGCTATGTAATCGGGGCTCTGTCCCATGATCTGTCGACTCCTTGGGGAGCTGAGGCTATTTACGATGGCGATACCACAATCGAGCTGTGCGCTGCCGTCGATGCGCGGTTCACGCGCTGCAATTTTTGCGGTGCCTGGGCCGGTGATCTCGGGCTGATTAACCGAGATTTCGCTCACACCATGCGTCGCAAGGCGGCGCTGCGCTTGGACGACCTCAAGCTTTTTCACTTCATCACGAGCGAGGGGGAGGTTTATCTCAACGACCGCACGACTGCGGACATTGCCGATTCACTTCTCTTTAATTGCCTACCGGATGCGATGGTCATCGGCGGTTCGGCTGCCGGTCGCGGCGCTTCGGGCGAGCTTGCCGATGAGGTCCGCGAGCGTGTTGGCCAAGTACCTGTGGTGTGTGGCACCGGTTGTCGCGAAAATACCGTGGCTGACGTATTTGCTTACTACGATGGCGCGTTTGTCGGCACGTGCTTAAAGCGCGATGGAAAGCTGGATGCCCCGGTTGATGTTGAGCGGGTAGCTCGTTTTATGGCTGCCGCTCGCACGGCGCGAGGGGAGTAGGCACCTATGGCGTTCTATCTGGGTATTGATATTGGGACAAGTGCCTCTAAAGGCGTTTTAATCGATGATCGATGCAACATCGTTTGCCAGGCCTCTTGTGGACACGAGACGGACAACCCGCGTGATGGATGGTACCAGCATGATGCGGAGGCAGTTTGGTGGGGCGATTTTTGCCGCTTGTCGCGCGAGCTGGTGGTGCGATCGGGGGTTAATGCGGCGCAGATCGGATGCGTGGGCCTTTCCGCATTGGGTTGCGACTGCGTGCCGGTCGATACCGAGTGCAACGCGCTGGCGCCCGCGATTTTATATGGAGTCGATGCACGTTCGAAGCCGCAGATTGACGAGCTTCTTTCCGAATATGGGTCAGATCGCGCACGCGAGCTTTTCGGGCACGATCCGTGTTCGTCAGATATTGCTCCCAAGATCTTGTGGTTTAAGGAGAATATGCCCGAGGTACACGAACGTGCTGCGAAGTTCCTGACGGCGTCATCGTTTCTGTGCGCGAAGTTGACGGGGCGTTTTACGGTGGACCGTTATTTGGCGGAGGATTTTCTTCCCCTATACGATCGCTACACTTGGAAGGTTGATGCTCGGGAATGTGCTCGTTTCTGCCGGCCTGACCAGATGGCGGAGGTAATGTCGGCTACCGATATTGCCGGGGTGATTACGCAGCGCGCGGCTGAGGCGACGGGGCTCGTGGCAGGGACACCTGTCTTGGTGGGAACGGGCGACTCTGGTGCCGAGGCCATTTCGACGGGTGTATTCCGTCCCGGCGATATGATGGTTCAGTTGGGGAGTACGGCGTATTTCATCTACCTAGCTGATCATATGATCGATGATGCCCGCCTGTGGCCAGGGACGTTTATTATTTCCGGAACTTACGGGATCTGCGCGGGGACCAATACGGCGGGTGCGCTCACATCGTGGCTGCGCCAAGAGCTGTATCGCGACGCCGTAGAGGCCGAGGGCCACGGTGGCCACGATGCATATTCGGTTATGGCGCATGATGCCGCCGATGTGGCGCCGGGTGCCGATGGGCTCCTGTGTCTGCCGTACTTTGCGGGGGAGCGTACTCCGCTCAACGATCCCGAGGCACGTGGCGTCTTCTTTGGCCTGACCGGAAGGCATACGCGAGCCCATATGGTTCGCGCCGCCTTGGAAGGCGTCGCGTATACCGTTGCATCCCATGTCGACATTATCGAGCGAGAGCATGGACTGACAATTGGGCGCATTATGCTTGTCGGAGGTGGAACCAAGAATCCAGTTTGGATGCAAGCTATCGCCGACGTATGCGGGCGCGAGGTCTCGGTTGCCAAGGTTACGGTGGGCGCATGCTTCGGTGATGCCATCATGGCAGCTCTCGCAGGTGGCGCCTATGCATCATGGGATGAACTCGCCCGAGTCCTTGGCGTTGCGCAAACAATCGTGCCCGATATGACTGCCCACGAGCTATATGCGTCGCGCCGTCATATCTTTGACGAATTGTATGCGCGCAACCGTGATCTCATGCACGAATTGGTGTAATGCTGCCGAATTGCACTGCCTATCAATAGGGACTGCGTTGTACGATTCGCATGTCCCTTGGCATTTTTGCCACAGGGGTTAGCGAAGGTCAAAAACAGAGTGCGCATTTGCTAAAACTGCCGACTCGATGCGCTTTGCGTCACAGTTTTTGAGCGAGGCGATGCGCATCGAGGTCCTTGTGAGCGATCTGATGAGCGACTGCGCACTTGTTTCCGTGTTTGGCTCGGCCGGCGCATCGGTCTCGAGCAGTAGACGGTCGAGTGGAATCTGTCGGGCGTATTCGCGTCCGCGCTTGGTGGCGAGCATGCGCTCGTTCACGGAAAAATAGCAGCCTGCGTTTCGCGCACGGTCGAACTCGTTCGAGGTGCCGCTAAACCAGTGGAAGATGATGGCGGGGGAGTTGGGGCTTGGGGTGAGTAATCCATATGACTCAAGGGCGTCCAGTACGGTTCCTGCCGAACGAACAGCGTGAATTGATATCACGCGCCCGGCAAGAGGATAGTGCACGAGTGCATTACAGAGCTGGTCGAGCGCCTGTGTTTGTAGCGGCTCGCTTCCGGCACAGCGCGCGGAAAAGTCGAGTCCGACCTCGCCGATAAAGCGCTCTTGTGCGGCGACCTTGCAAAGCAGATTGATTTCGGCGGCACCGCATCGTCCGTCGGCGAGCCACCAGGGATGGAGGCCGATGCCGGCAAAGATGTTTGAACGGCTACGGGCGCGCTTGTTGGCGCTTGCGAAGTCGCGCGGATCGACGCCGCAGTCAAAGAGACCCATGCCCAGCGCCGTCGCCTCGTCGGCAACGGCGTCCGGGCGAGCCATTAAATCGAGATGGCAGTGCGCGTCAAATAACTGCGGTGTCATTGCGGCACATCTCGTTAATCTAGGCGCTGGCCGTCGGCGCGCACGCGCTCGCACCCGCGCCCACTGATCTGGCGTATAACCTCGCCGGCGATCATCTGGCCCATGATGGGCGGCATAAAGCTCGCGGTTCCCAGCTCGGTGCGCTCGTGGATGTTGGAAGGGTCGCGGGGCTGGGTTTTAACCGATTCCTCGCAGCTAAACAGCACGTGCAGGCTCTTGATGCCGCGCTTTTTGCACTCTTTGCGCATGATGCGGCTCATGGGGTCGCGCACGGTGTCAAAGATATCGGCAAAACGCAAGCATTCGGGATGCAGCTTGTTGGCCCCGCCCATAGAGCTAACCAAACGAATGTCGTGATCTTGAGCATATTTGGCAATGGTGAGCTTGGCCGAGATGGTGTCGATGGCGTCGACGACGTAGTCGAGCTTGCCGCCCGTCTGCTCCAAAACGCTCGCGAAGAAATCATCGATGTTGTCGCTCAGCAGGTATTCGGTGCGCTTGATAACGGTGGCAGCGGGATTGATGTCGTTGATCATGGCTTCCATCACGTCCACCTTGCGCTTGCCGATGGTGCTATGAAAGGCGATGGCCTGGCGATTGATATTGCTGGGCGCGATGATGTCCTTGTCCAGAATTACAAAATGACCAATGCCGCCGCGGGCGAGTGCCTCGCAGCAGTTGGAGCCCACACCTCCGCAGCCGAGTACCAGCACCGTGGCATCGGCGAGCTTGTCGAGTGCCTCGCGGCCCATGATGATCTCGAGCTTGGCATCGCGCGTCTCGTTGGGAGTTGCGGCTGTGGTTTCGGTCATAGACATCCTCCGATGGGGAAGCGAATCGTGTTTTAGCTATCGCCATTATAGGTATTATCGCGATTCCATTTGAGCCCTAGGGGCTTGTTGAAATGAGGCAGTGATTCGCATAAGATGAAGCAGATGGCACCCGTTGCAGCGGGTTGGCCAACTCCCAAACACGTTTGTAGCGTGAGAAGTGGCCGTCTTCGCATTACGCGGGGGCGGCTATTTCATTCGACCTCCAATGTGGATGCCGAGCTCCACAGCCGCGATTACAAGCAACAACAACGTCAGGACATCGTTAATACTCATAGTCCATCTCCTTCTTGGGAAGAGGGAGCTGGCCCATCTGCTTCTGGACCCATTGTATCTAAAAACGAACGAATGTTCTATACATAACATTGCTATTAGATAATTAGACAAACATCTAAATATCGAGTATAGTGTGCACGTTGCGAGAGATAGCGAGAGGAGGTTCTATGCCGGGAGAAGGTTTTAAGGCGCTGGCGGATCCAACGCGGCGGCGCATTTTAGAACTGCTGCGCGAGGGCAATTGCACGGCGGGGGAGCTCGCCGAGCGTTTCGACATAAGCAAACCGTCGCTCAGCCATCATCTGGCAACGCTTAAAAACGCCGGGTTGGTGACCGACGAGCGCCATGGCCAAAACATCGTATACAGCTTAAACACCACCGTCATGCAGGATTTAATTGGCTGGTTTATGGGTTTTACAAACAATGAAGGTGATAAGGATGAATAACGAAAACAAGGGCATTCACCCCACAGGGGTATCGTCGCGCGTGTGGATTGCGCTGGTCGCTCTGTGCGTCGCCAATGTCGTAGCGCACCTCATGGTGATGCCGAGCTTGCCTGCGCAGATTCCCACGCACTGGGGCGCGAACGGCGCTGTCGACGGTTGGGGTCCTAGCTGGATGGCCTCCGCGCTCGGCGTGCTGCCTCTGGCGCTTCTCGCAATGTTCTGCGTGGTGCCGCGCGTCGATCCCAAAGGTGAGGCATATCGAACCTCGGGTAAGTTCTATCAGGGCTTCGTAATTGCCTTCACCTTGTTCATGTGCGCCATAAGCTGGCTGGGAGAGCTTACGGTCTGGGGCGTGGTGCCGGCGGTCGGTTCGGTCAACGTGCTGATTTCCGGTGCTGTCGGTTTGCTGTTCATCGGCGTAGGCAACTACTTGCCGCGTGTGAAGCAGAACTATACGCTCGGTATCAAGACGCCCTGGGCGCTTGCCGATCCCGAGAACTGGCGCCGTACGCAGCGTTTTGGCGGTGCCTGCTTTATGGTGCTGGGCGTTGGCCTGATTGTGATGGGCGTGGCGGGTAGCGTGCTTTCGAGTGAAGTCGTCGCCGCGGTGATTGCGGTTCTGGCGTTTGGTTCAGCTGGAGCCGCCTACGTCTATTCGTATCTGCTGTGGCGCAAATCGCAGCGAGCCGCTCGTTAAGGTTGCGGAAAACTAGCGTACGCAGTTCATAGTATGTTCCGGGGGATTTTTCCCAGGTAGTATTAGGGGGTGTGGGCAACCATGCCCCTTTTTCGTTTAGTTTCAGAGCTGGTTTCCTCATTTCGTTTCCACTAAAGCGAATCAAGAATAGGGAAACAGAAGGTAGAAAGGATAAAACAGGCAAATGGCGGAGTTTATCTACCAGATGTATCAGGCTCGTAAGGCCCATGGCGACAAGGTAATCCTTGACGACGTGACCCTGAGCTTCTACCCCGGTGCCAAGATCGGCGTCGTGGGCCCCAACGGCATGGGTAAGTCGACCCTGCTCAAGATCATGGCCGGTATCGAGGAAGTCTCCAACGGCGATGCCAGGCTTACCCCCGGCTACACCGTGGGCATCCTGCAGCAGGAGCCGCCGCTCGATGACGACAAGACCGTCATCGAGAACGTGCGCATGGCGTTTGGCGACATGATCGCCAAGGTCGATCGCTTCAACAAGATCGGCGAGGAGATGTGCGACCCGGACTGCGACATGGACGCCCTCATGGCCGAGATGGGCAAGCTTCAGGACGAGATCGATGCCGCCGATGGCTGGGATATCGATTCCAAGCTCGGCCAGGCCATGGACGCCCTGCAGCTGCCCGATTCCGACATGCCGGTTAACGTGCTCTCTGGCGGCGAGCGCCGCCGCGTGGCCCTGTGCAAGCTGCTGCTCGAGGCTCCCGACCTGCTGCTGCTCGACGAGCCCACGAACCACCTGGACGCCGAGTCGATCCTGTGGCTCGAGCACTTCCTGCACAACTACCAGGGCGCGGTGCTTGCCGTCACGCACGATCGCTACTTCCTGGATAACGTTGCCGAGTGGATCTGCGAGGTCGACCGCGGCCACCTTTATCCCTACAAGGGCAACTACTCCACGTATCTGGAGACCAAGGCCGCCCGTATCGAGGCGCAGGGCAACCGCGATGCCAAGCTCGCCAAGCGCATGGAGGCCGAGCTCGAGTGGGTACGCAGCTCGCCCAAGGCTCGTCAGGCCAAGAACAAGGCCCGTCTGGCTCGCTACGAGGAGATGGAGGCCGAGGCCCGCGCCAGCCAGAAGCTCGACTGGACCGACATCCGCATCCCCGTGGGCCCGCGTCTGGGCAACAAGGTGCTCGAGGCCCATCATCTGCACAAGGAGTTCGATGGCCGCGTGCTCATCGACGACCTTTCATTCACCCTGCCGCGTAACGGCATCGTGGGCGTCATCGGCCCCAACGGTGTCGGCAAGACCACGCTCTTCAAGACCATCGTGGGTTTGGAGCCGCTGACTTCGGGCGAGCTCGAGGTGGGCGAGACCGTCAAGATTTCTTACGTCGACCAGAACCGTTCCGGCATCGACCCCGACAAGAACCTGTGGGAGGTCGTCTCGGACGGCCTGGACCACATGATGGTCGGCGAGACCGAGGTTCCGAGCCGCGCTTATGTGGCGAGCTTTGGCTTTAAGGGCCAGGACCAGCAGAAGCGCGCTGGCGTACTCTCCGGTGGCGAGCGCAACCGTCTGAACTTGGCGCTTACGCTCAAGCAGGGCGGCAACCTGCTGCTCCTCGACGAGCCCACGAACGACCTCGACGTCGAGACGCTGTCCTCGCTCGAGGCGGCGCTGCTCGAGTTCCCGGGCTGCTCGGTGGTCATTAGCCACGACCGTATGTTCCTGGACCGCGTCGCCACGCACATCCTGGCGTGGGAGGGCACCGACGAGAATCCGGGCAACTGGTATTGGTTCGAGGGCAACTTCGAGGCCTATCAGGCCAACCGTATCGAGCGCCTGGGCGAGGACGCAGCCCAGCCGCATCGTATTCACCGCAAGCTGACGCGTGACTAGTAGCAAGTAGAAAGGCCGCCAGCAAGGGCGGCCTTTCTTGTAGCAATTGCACTGCAGCTATGTCCTGGCTGCTGGTTTGATTCATAATCAAAGTCATCTCTTTGGGATTAAAGCCCGTTTTTGCTATGAGTGATTTTCTAATTCCGTTTAAAACGTAAAGACGTATTGGGTTACAAGGACATAAGCAAATCGAATTGAAATATAACCAGTGCTGTAACGTTACAAAAAAGGTTATAGAATAGGAGTATCTTATAAGTCGCTCCTCTAGAAAGAAGAACATATGCTTTCGCGTCGTCGTTTTCTGCAACTTGTCGCGTCTTCAATTGTCGCCTTAGCCGCACGTCCGAAAGAGGTTTTTGCTTCGACGGGCAATATTGATGGTGAGCAGATACAATTTACTTCAGAAATCGCGCAAGAGCTTGCCGATAAATATATAAAGGGACTCCTCGGCTCTTCGTATACGCCTTCTGACCCTATTCCTTTTGTAGACGTTGATGGGTCCCCGCTTGGCTACATTGTTCCGGTTGTGACATTCAATAGAGCCGCGGGCTATTTGGTTTTAGATGCTTCAGATGATGAAATACTTACGGGATATCGTTTTGGAGACGGCTTAGTCAGCCCTATGGATCGGGGAGGAGATCTTGGTGTTGAGTCTTATTCTTTCAATAACCCAGTCGTAATGATCAATCCATTCGAATTCGGTGTGCAATCTTTGGACGGTTCAATAACAACAAATTGCGGAAGAACAATCCCGGCTGTTTCCATAGAAGGACGGCCTGTCGTTTTATCGAATAAACCTTCAAGCTGGAACGATGTCGTAATTTACGCAACTCAAATGCAGGATTACACAGTATCTGGATTTCGTTCCATTTCTCAGTTTATGTCATATGATGAAAGCGAGATTAAGAGGCTTACTGCCCACTATGCTTGTATGGTGACAGCTTTTTCGAACGTTGCGGAACTGTATGGCATTGCCAATTTATATAGCGACCCTTCGCAATATATGCAGATATGGAATTACACCAATACCCATGCTCTTTCCGCTGAAGAACAGACTGTTCCCGGCGTTGTTTTGGGCGGAACGCCGATATCAACCTGTGCAACGGGGTTTACAAATTACTGCGCAAGCAGAGGAAGTACTCTTATCGCCCGCACTGTCTCCTCTCCGGCTATCGCGAGCATTCAAAATGAGATTAACTCTAATAGACCGAATGTTTTACATGCGAGTTTGTACAACGGATCAGCCCATTCTGTAACAGCGGAGGCTTACGCCACACTTACTGGTAAGAAAACTGGAGAGACAAGGCAGATGATTGGCATAGCGGACGGCTGGAATTCATCTTTATCCTTCCTGAAGTATGATCAGAGCTATTATGCGTGGACTTATGGAACGACTTTTTCGAAGTAGGGCGATTCGTCTAGCTCTGTCTTTGGTGCTGATGGCTTCATTGGTGGGCTGTTCAACAAAGGAAGAGATATCGCGCGGAGGTTCCGGAGAAGTGACTGCGACAGACTCAGGTTCATTAGAAATAGCTGGCGGGCATGCCGATGTGATGTTACAAGGAAAAGGCGTGCTTAGGTCGATTGATGCTGAAGACGCTGTCTGCTCAATAGAGGATTTGAAGACAGGTGAAACTGCATCGTACCGAGTTTCAGATAATGCTGCGAATATGATTGAGTCGATACCGACTGGAGCGCAGGTTTCTTTTAGATACTTTGCTCCGCAACTTGAGGATGAGCTTGCTTCTCTGGTGTCTATATGCGCCGATGACAACTAAAAGGCCACAATTCAAACGGCCTCGGATGGTCAATTGGCTATCCGAGGCCGTTTTTTACTCGACCGGGGCTTCGACCTTGTCGATGGCCCAGGTGGCTCCGAGGCCGCCGGTGGTGTTGCGGCGAATGCGTACGGTGACTTCGTGGCGTTTGCCGGCCTGTGTGTAGCGCAGGGGGAAGCTCGCGCGGTTACGGCCGGCCTCGATGGTACCGCGCTCGCGAGCGATCCAGTAGTACTCGCCGACGATGCCGAGGGTGTCAGCTCCGTAGGGGAGATAAGTCGACAGCTGGTGCAGCAGCGGGCTAGGGCAGAAGACCTCGGTCGCGAAATCGATGGGGAAGTCCCCGGGGATGGTCGGTGCTGCGGGAACGGGGGCCGGTGCTGAATTGGGGACCGGAGTCGGTGCAGGTGTGGGAGCCTGGTCACAGGCGGGTGCGGATGCGGACTCAATGACAGGTGCAGACTCAGATGCCGCTTCTGGCTTAGCTATGGAATCTGTCGGTTCCACGGAGATGGACGTGTCTTCGGTCCCGGTTTTGGCATCGGCCTGCGGAGTGTCCTCTGCCTCGACGTTCGGCTTGGCCTCGACCGGCGTGGATACCATGGTGGTGATGCCGGCGTTGGCGTTCTCGGGGTCATAGACAACCGTGAGCGAGATGGCAGGCTGGGGCGCCTCGGGCTCCGGTGTTGCCTCGGCAGCATCTTGATCCGCGAGCTCGTCGGATTGATTGTCCTCGGTGTTGTCGCCAAAGACATCGTGGTTCTGGAACACGGGCCCCTCGGGCTGGCCAGCCGCCTCTTCGGTTGTCGACTTGGATGCCTCGTTGAGCTCCGCAGCGGCTTCCTGCTCAGTCATGACTTCGGGATCGGTCATGTCGGCGAGTTCGGTTTCGACCTCTGTTGTTACCTCAAGAACAACTTCGACCTCTGCCTCGGGCTCCGGCACGGCTTCAGTCACGGCTTCGGGCTCGGGACGCTTAACGTGCTTAGGGCGCACGGCCTTGAGGTCCTTCTCGCCGCGCTTCTTCTTTTTGTACGACTGCTTGGCGCCCTTGGCGGTCTTGGGCTTGTCCTCGCCTTTGGCAAGTGCGGCATCCCATGCCTCGTTGGCGATGACCGTGGCATACAGGCGACCGCCCTTAAAGACAGTCAGCTTAATGCAGTCGTCGAGCTCCTCGAGCAACTCGCGCGTGGACTCGAAGCCCAGGTCATAAGCAGTCATGTCGCCAGCGGCGAGCGCCTCTTCGACCTGCGTCATAAACGTTTGCTTGCCGCATCCAATCGCATCGCGCAGCAGGCGATACAGATAGATGTGGTTGCCCAGTGAAAGCGTGGGCCTAGCTATTGTCTTGCTCATAGCAAATCTCCTCTTTACACATGTAAAGCATCTTACCATCGCATGGCGCTCGCCATGGCGGCGCCCAAGGCAAACGGGCGCGAACCGCTGTCGATTCGCGCCCGTTATACAGGTCGGTTATCTATGAGAGGCAAATGTGCTTAGTTGCCCGATGCCGTGCCTTGGCTCGAGTTGTCGGATGCCGTGCCGGACGCGGTTCCGCTCGAGCTGTTGGTGTTGCTGTTGTCGGTAGATCCCGTACTCGGTGTATTGCCATTCGCCTGGTCGCCCGTGCTCGGTTGAGAGCCGTCAGTCGTTTGGCTTGAGTCAGTCGTGCCGGACGGCGTGTTGCTGTTGGTCGTAGAGGAATCGGTGCCCTGCGATTGGTTTTGGGTATTCGAGGACGAATTGGCAGAGGTAGAACTGTCTTGCGTATCGTCCGTCTGTGCCTGCTGATCCTGCGACTGGGTGTTGCCATTTGTATCGCTCTCGGTCGTGCGCGACGAAAGGATCGGCTCGGGACGCTCGCCCAGACCCTCACCGGCAGTGGTGATAAGGATGACGCCGGCGCAGGCGATGACCGCGACGATGGCGATAGCGATCGAGAAGACGATGACCTTCTTTTGCGTCTGGCTGCGCTCAGCCGCCGCCTTGGCGCGCAGGCTGTTGGGGGCGACGCGCGCCGTGGTCGCGCGTCCCGCAACCTGGCGCATCTCCTGCGTGGTTGCGGCGCCACCTAGGTGCTCCTCGACATTGGGCTCAACGGGCTCGTAGGCGCCGGCAGGGTAGTCGACAGCGGCATGCGTGCCCTTGATTGCTTCGGCGCTGGCGGAGATAAAGTGGTGATAGACCTGCGAGGACACAACGGTGATGACCGAGCTCACAGCGGCACCAATCACCGAGCCGGCAATGCCGATCTTTGAAGCAAGCGCCACGCTCGTGGCGGCAGCTGCGGCGCCGGCGATGATCTGGGGAATGGAAATGTCATCGAACAGGCCCTTTTTGGGCGCGATGGCCATGGTCTGGCCGATGGAATGGTTTTCGTGAACGCCGTTGTTCAGTGCGGCGGGAGTCATGACACGCGTGCGCGGCGCGTCGGTGTACTTGGTCGTCATGCGGGGTCCTCCCGGTGTAAATCTGCTTCGTTTCGTGTAGCCATCAGGGTACCCACCAGATGTGAATCGTACGTGACATTTAACAGATACCATCAACTCATCAAGGGGGCCTGCTGTCTTTGGTGCAATAGCTTGATGCTAAACTGGATTTATGTTTGCGAGGTGGTTTACGTGATGTACCCGTATATGACATTCGAAGATGGAACCGAGGTCATTCATTCTGACCTGATTACAGATGGCGATATCGAAAAGGTTATCGTGCATTTTGAGCGACCGACGGCAGAGGGCTTCGACTCCGCTCGTTGTGAGTTGCCTTCCTGTTCGTGGACTGACTGGGAAGGGCATTTTACTCAGAGTGAAAAACGAGCTTTCGAAGAGTGTCTGAGCAAATAATTTAGATTAGTTCGAGTTTAGTTCGAATAAAGAAGCTGAATGCGATGACCTAAAGCGTAAGCGTTTTTAGTATTAGATGCGTATGAAATGGAGGATGTGAATGGATGAGCTAATAGACTTTAAAAAACGATTTCTCAAGAATGGCGAGCTGGTTTCAATTCCAAAAAAGGAAAGCTATAAAAGAATCATGCTGCTATGGGCCGTCTCTTTCTTTGAATTAAATACAAGAGATCGGAAGAGCACACGTCTGACTCCAGTCACT